>JAPKGY010000277.1 GCA_026647385.1 Phycisphaerae bacterium
TGCCGGTCAGTATCTTTTGAGTTATGTTCCGATTCCTATTCCGCTGGGGACACTGCCGGGCAAATACCGGCTGCAACTGGTGGCCTACACCAGCTACAAACACCCCTGGCCGCTGGCTGATGGCGCAACTCTGCTCGACCGCTGGCAGCGCTGCCCACCGGCGCATGTGGAGAAGCCGCCGGCGAAGCAAGTACCGGCAAGCCCAACATTCTCTGGATCGGCGTCGATCAGATGCGGTTCGACGTACCCGGCTGCAACGGCAACCGGATTTGCCGGACGCCGACCATTGATCGTCTCGCGAGTCAGGGCGTGAATTTCACGAACGCCTACACGACCTGCTGCCTCTGTTCGCCCGCCCGGGCGTCGATGCTCACCGGGCTCTTCGCCTTCAAGCACGGCATGGGCACCAACTGCGATCTGTATCACAGCCTGGCGGCGGAACTGCCCCATCCGGAGATGTTGCTTCACCATCGACTGGCTGCGTCAGGTTACCGTTGCGGCTTCGCCGGCAAGTGGCACGTCGGAACCGAAAAAGGGCCCGTGGATTACGGCTTCGAGGGCATGAACCTGCCCGGTTACGGCGACATCGTTCACTACAAGGGGTTCCAGCAGTATCTCGAAAAGGCCGGGCTGACCTATGGCCCCGCGAGGAACCCGATCTTCGGCAATCCGAACGACAAGACGCTGCTGGCCGGCATCTGGGACGGGCCGACTGAATCCACGCCGGCCTCTTACGTGGCGGACTATACCATCGACCTGTTGAAGCGATTCGCAGCCGAAGGTCGACCTTTCTTCATGGACTGCCAGTTCTGGGGGCCGCACCCGCCTTATCTGCCTTCGCACGAGTTCGCCGGCCTGCACGACCGCGAGGCCATCAAGCCGTGGACCACCTTCAACGATGACCTTGAAGGCAAACCCGCCGCCGTACGGCGGTTCCGGTCGGGGTTTTACCGCTCATTGCCCAAGGATTGGGCCGGCTGGCGCGAGATCGTCGGTTTGTACTACGACTACACCGCGATGGTCGACCAGCAGATCGGCCGAATCCTCCGGCAACTCGACGAACTCGGGCTCACCGACAACACGATCGTCGTTTTCACGTCCGACCACGGGGACATGGCCGGCAGCCGCGGGCTGTTCGACAAGGGGTTCATGTATCAGGAGGCTTTCCGCATTCCGCTGATCGTGCGCTGGCCCGCGCGATGCCGCACCGCACGGACGAATGACGCACTCGTCTACAACATGGACGTCTTCCCCACCATTCTGGATGCTCTGGGTCAGCCCGATGACCGACTTGACGGCAAGTCCCTGCTCGCTGCCCTCGACGGGCGCCCCTTGCCGAACGCACGCGAGGACATCTACCTCGAGTTCCACGGCATCCGCTACCTGTATTCGCAGCGGGCCCTGGTGACGACGGACGGGTACAAGTACATCTTCAACGCCGGTGATTTCGACGAGTTCTACGACCTCAGCAAGGACCCCGGCGAGTTGAACAACGCGATCGACGCCCCGGAATACCGTGAGATCGTCGCGCGGCTGCGCGAACGGATCAAAGCCGCCGCTCTTCGATCCCGGGACCCCATCGCCGACAACATCGCCAAGATGTTCGGCGACTGGGAGAAGCTCTCCGGCCAGCATGAGGCGGCGGCCATGATCGAGGGCAAGAAGTGATCCGCGTGGCCGACGACCTGGCGGGGAAACCTACGCATTCTCCCGATAGACAAACGAAGCCAGGAAGTTCCCCAGCCAGGCCCATCGCCGCGCCGCTTGTGGAGGCAGGCTGCCGCAACGGCTGTAGATCGCCTTCAACCCGTCGGGGATTCGGCTTGGCTGATGCTTCAGTTTCGCGTATCGCAGATAGTCGCGGGCGTTTGATTCGCCGCCGAGCAAGGGGGCCGCCACCTCGCGCAGGAACACGTCGAGGTCGGCCTTCGGATTGGCTGGGCTTCCGAGGTTCTCCAGGCCCAGGTAGTTCAGTTCCGCGCCGGTATGGAAGGGTGACACCTCGCCAAACAGGGAGAGCCCATCCGCACCGTGAACCATGCTTTCCCGGGCCATCTCCGCGATTCCGTCGAGTGCCGGCTCGCCCCGCGTGCCCGCCCAGTAGGTGCCGAGATGGGCCCGCATGATGTGCCGATGGCGGGTGTTGTCCAGGTTGCCGGCCTGGGTCCAAACTCGCTTCGGAACGCCCTTGCCCAACTGGTCGTAGACCCATTCGATGAACACGCCGTCGGGAATGCCGGCCAGGCACTCGTCCGCCCAGGCGGTCTTGCCTCCGCCGAACCCGGGATGTTCGTCCGGACCGGCATGCGGCTCCGGATGCGAGTAGGTTTCGCAGACGATCCACGCGTCCGGCTTGACCGAACGGACAGCCTCGATCGCCATCGGATGCAGCAAGGCCATGTCTTCCCACGAAAACTTGCCGACGGGGTGGCGACGCCGGTCCCGGCACAGCTTGCACTCACAGACCCCGGTGTCGCCCGACTCGATCTGCACGCCGTCCAGGGGAACGTTCTTGAACAGCCACTCCAGCGATTCGGCGACGTGGTCCTGGTTTTCCTTGCGGGACGGGCACGCGTGGTAGTAGGTCCGGTTGCCGTAAACGCGACTGCGAAACTCCAGAGGCGCTCCTGAAGCCCTGACCGCCTTCAGTTCTGGATGCTTCTGCAAGCGAAGGTCCAGGCTGTACGGCGAATCGCCCTCGTAATACACGCCTCCGTAAACACAGAGCCCGACCCCGCACAAAAGCCGGACTTTGTTCCGGGCAGCCGCCTCGCACAGCCGTTTGGCGGATTCCACGCCGCCGTGATGGTCGCGGAGCAGGCCCCAGATCACGACCGCGTCGATGTGGTGGCGGCCGCAAAACTCCAGCAATCGAGTGTAATCCTCCTCGAACCATTCCGTCGTGCGCGAATAGTAGTTACACGCCCCGATCGTCTGCGCGCCCGGGCAGTTGAGCTTCCACTCGGTGCTGTGGTCCCAGGTCCAGAACATCCGCGTTTGGATCGGGGATTCCACAGGGACCGTCTCCTCGGAGGGCCTGGACGCACTCGGCTCCCCCGACGCCCGGCCGCCGCTCGCCCCGACGGCAGCCAGCGCGCCCCCCAACGACAGACGTAACGTATCTCGACGCGTGTAGGCTTTTCTACCGAAGATACCTGGAGGTTGCATGATGATTATCCCTCCATCGGCTTGCGTTTGACGGACCGCGGCAACCGCCTTCGGCCGCCCGATCAGAGCGCATTGTAACCCGGCACGCATCCGCCGGCAGCAGCCGCCCGGGACGCGGGCGGCCGCCCCGCATGCATCCGGAAAGGTCTGGCTGAGAAGGGACAATGATCGCCGAGCGTCGCGGGGAGCCTCCTCGCACCCCCAAGAGACCTCGATGCCTGTTTTTTGGCCCATCCCCGCCTTGACTCCATCGCGGACGATAGCCGAGAATCCATCTACGCGGGCCGCGGCGAATGAGAATCCTTATCGACACGAACATCCTCGCCCGAATTGCCCAACCGACCCACCCCCAACACACCGAAGCGCTTCGTGCCCTGAAGGCAATCAGAGCCCAGGGCAAAGAGCCCTGTATGGTCCCGCAGGTGATTTACGAGTACTGGGCGGTGTGTACCAGGCCAGTCGAGGCAAATGGGCTTGGAATGTCCACGTCCGAGGTGAAACAAAGATCGCAGAACTGAAACGGCTCCTCACACTTTTCCGCGATGAACGAGCGATCTTCCCCGAGTGGGAGAAGCTGGTTGCAAAACACCAGACGAAGGGAAAAAACGTCCACGATCCGCGGTGGGCGGCGGCAATGTTTCGCCACCACTTGCAGCACCTGCTTACCTTGAACGCCGCGGATTCCTCCCGATACCCCGGGATAACGGTTTCCACCCCGACCCAAGTGCTCCAGGCCTCACCGTGGTCGCCGCTCGTTGCGGCCTACTTGATCGCCACCGGTTTGCCGGTCTGGGCGCTCTTGATCTCGGCCAGGGCGATGGCGACGGCCAGTCGGCTTTCCGCCGGCGTGCTGATCCTGGGCTTCTGCTTCTTCTCGACGCAATCCAGGAAGTAGGCGATCTCGTTGAAATAGCCGTCCGTCCGGGTCGGCATCTCCGGCGTTTCGGTCGAGCCATCGTTGTGCATGACCGTCAGCGGCTTGCCCGAGGTCAGATCGAACACGATGGCGGCCTTCTCGAACCGGGCGGTGAAACCCATGTTGAACCCGAAGGCCGGCGGCATGTCCCACATCCCCTCGAGCTGCACGACGAGGTCCTTCTTGTACTGCCAGAGGGCGTGGACGCGGTCGTAGCCGCCGCCGGTCCGCTTGTAGGACTGAGCGGTGATCGACTTGGGCTTGCCCAGCATGAACAGGGCGAAGTCCACGTCGTGGACGTGCAGGTCGAGAATCGCCCCGCCGGACAGCTTCGGGTTGAGGATCCAGTTGTTCAGCGAATAGTCCGGCGTGCTGGCCTGGCGGCGCAGATGAAGGGCCTTGAGCGGGCCAAACTTCTTCGTCTTGACCGCCTGCTGCAGGTAAACGCACTCCGGCCAGAAGCGAATGCACTGGGCGATCATGAACTTGCCTTTGGCCTTGGCGGCGGCCTTGAGCATCTTGTCGCAGTCCGCGACCGACAGGGCCATGGGCTTTTCGCTCAGGACGTGCTTGCCGGCCTGCAGGGCGGCGACGGCCATCTCCGCGTGCAGATACGTCGGAACGCAGATATCGACCATCTGAACGTCCGGGTCGGCGATCAGGTCCTTCCAGTTGGGGTACTGTTTGATGCCGGTCAGATCGCGCACCGAACCCTGCTTGTCGCCGACATTGCCGCCGACTTTGGACCAGTCGCCCGCCAGGCGATCCGGCTCCTTGTCGCAGACGGCTGCGATCCTGGCCTTCTCCTTGAGCTGTTCGTACTGGTTGAAATGGTTGCGACCGATGAATCCGAGGCCGATGATGCCGACGCCGATCATGTTCGTTCTCCTTTTGTTAAGCAAACGCACCTTGTAATTCTGAGTGGCGCGTTGTGTCAAGTGATGCGGGTTGGGGCTGCCGCCGGCGGGGCCGTGACAGTCAGAGCGGGCCGATCTCGGAGCCTGGAGCGGAAGCGACGGGTCAGGCCCGCACCCGCGGGCCGCATCTGCGTGCCCCATCAGGTTGATGCGGTCGCTCTGCGACCCCGCGCTGCCGCTTTGGGGGTCTGACCGCCCGGTACAACTGTTCACTCTCCCTCCGCCGACCGGCCCGGCCTTGGCAACCTCCGCCGGGGGCGATACCTTGTGACCCCACGACCCAACCGAGTCGATGGGCCTTTGCCGGCCGGAGCAGACCATGAGAAGCGAACTGGAATCGACCCTTGCCGCCGCCCGCGCGAACCTGAAGGTCGGTATCGATCGGCCAGGCAACGTCCAGCCGGATCGGGCCGACCGGGGTTTCCATTCGCAATCCCAGCCCGTTGGA
>JAPKGY010000278.1 GCA_026647385.1 Phycisphaerae bacterium
GTCGACGTACGCGTGCGTGACGCGCTCCTTCCCGAACGACAGGTTCTCCGGCGACTGAACCACGGCAGCCGCCTCGAGGCAAGCATGGGCAGGGTGCAACCCAAGCCCGCCGGTCCATGCCACTCGTCCATGGAGCACCCCCGGCCCGGACGGAGAGTCGCACGGATTTCGGAGCGCCGGGAGAGGCTGCCCGGCTGACCAAGCCCGCCCGGGGCTGGTCCGGAGGAAACACAGGCTAACCTGCTGGCTCTCTGCGGACGGACCGCCGTGGCACCGTACGCCCCCCGTGAGATGCCTTTCCTTGAAAAACCGCCAAAGTTGTCGCAGCCCTGTTACCATTTTTTTTGTCGAATCGCGCTTGCCTTGCCCAGCAGTCCGGGAATAATCGAATAGGCGGACGGAAGTTGCCCACGCAATGGCGCGTGGCAAATCTGTAGGCCACATCAACAAGTTGTGTGCGGAGTCGCATGGAGACCTGACGGCGGAAGATCTCATCTCCCCCCGTCGTCGACGGTACCTGAAAGTTCGTTGAAAGCATAAGGCACGGCACGCCGCCCGGGCGCAGGTGTTTTCTGCACTCGGCCTGGGTGAAGCCGACGGGTCCGCTGGACCGAGGGGCTGTGGTTCGGTCACCTGGCGGTGAAGAACTCTCATTCTTTGCTTTCCGGTGGGGAAGCCCTCGGGAGTCCGGTGCCGCCGGGTCCCCGGCGGGGGATGGGGAAGCAGTGCGGGCGGGCCCGTCGGCCCCTGTGTACCGATCCGGAGTGGAAAAGCACCCACAGGAAGTCGAGGATCGTCGCATCGCGGCGGCCTGGGGAGGGGGGAGGTTTGGAATCGGCCTCGCGTGCGGCGATCCTCGCAAATGGGAATGGCCGATCGATTTCACATGACCCTGCGCATCCGTGCGACATCCGCGGCTCTTTCATCCCTGAATCGGTCAGTTCGAGTTGTTACACCCAAGCATAACACGCACTATGGGGCCGCCTGCGTTTGCGGTACCGGGCGGTAGAGTGTGTCTCGCTCGACCGGCCGGCCGCCGGCTTCGCGGATCATCCTTCGCAGCCGATCCACGGTCAGTTCCTGGTGCGTCGTCCCCTTGCCCTCGCGTTTCGTGATGTCGTAGTACACAACCGTGCCGTCCAGATCGTCCACCCCCCAGTTGAGACTCACCTGCGCGAGCTTGGGCGTCTGCATGATCCAGAACGCCTTGATGTGCGCGATGTTGTCCAGCATCACCCGGACGATCGCCAGCGTGCGCAGGTCGTCCAGGCCCGTCGGGCCCGGCATGTGAGCCAGGGCGCTGCCGTCCGGAATGAAGCTCAGCGGCACGACGCAGTTGAAGCGCGCCGAGGCATTGGCGATCGCCCAGTCCTGATGCTCCCGCAGCTTGATCAGATGCCGAACGCGCTCCTCGGCCGTCTCGACGTGGCCGTAGAGCATCGTGGCGTTGCTGAAGATGCCGAGTTCGTGCGCCGTCCGATGCACATCGAACCAGCCCTCCTCGCCCACTTTGCCTCGAAACGCCTCGTCGTGAACGCGATCGTCGAAGATCTCCGCCCCCCCGCCGGGCAGACTGCCCAGGCCGGCCTCGCGCAGCCGCTCGAGCACCTCGCGGACGGACATCCGGGGGCGGGCGATGCGCGACAGATGAATGATTTCGACGGCGGTGAACGCCTTGATGTGCAGACCGGGGCACGCCTCGCGGATCGATCGGCACATGTCGACGTAGTACTCGAACGGCAGCTTCGGATGCAGCCCGCCGACGATGTGGACCTCGGTGGCGCCCCGATCGACGGCCTCCCGGGCGCGCTGGACGATCTGCTCGATGCTCAGCTCGTAGCCGCCGTTTTCGTCGCCCGAGGCCGCCGGCTCGGTCGGACACGCGCCGATGCGCGGTCCCTCGCGCGGATAAGGCCGATAGAACGGGCAGAACTTGCATCGCAGCACGCAGTAGTTGCTGTAGTTGATGTGGCGGTTGACGTTGTAGTACGTGTTCCGGCCATGGAGTCGCTCGCGCACGCGGTTGGCGAGTTCGCCCAGGGTGTGAATGTCCGGCGATGCGTACAGGCGCAGGCCGTCCTCGACCGTCAACCGTTCGCCCGCCTCCACCTTCCGCGAGATGTCCGCCAGGTCCGCCACGCTCACCCGCTGCTCCGCCTTCACTCGCCCGCCCCAGCCGCGATCATTTCACGAACGCGCTGAATCGGGTTCGCATGCGCCGCTTCCGCCCCGCCGCGCACGTTCACAACAAGCCATCCATCGTAGTCCGCTCGCAGGAGATCCGCCACGATCCCGGACAGGTTCACCCGCCCCTGGCCGATCGGGACCTCGTCGCGTCCGCGCCAATCCGACAGGACCACCGCCCCGGTCACATCGCCGAACTCGGCGAGCACGTCGCGCGGATTCACCGCGGCCGCATGGAATTCGCCCGTGTCGATTCGCAATCGCAACGCCGGGTGTCGCAGCATCGCGACGAAGCGACGCAAGTCCTCGATCTGTTCCAGCCGCGAACCCGATCGGTTGGCCGCCCACACCCGCACCCCCGACGCCTCAGCCACCGGCAACAGGCGCCGGACGGCGCGAACCACCGCGTCCATCGAAAGCGTGTCGCGCCGCCCCGTCGAAAAGCTCAAGCTTGGCAGACCGATCCGCGAGGCGGCTCCGATCTGCTCGCACAGGACCGAAACCGGCTCGGCCAGATCGTCAGCCCCCGGACCCGGGCTCAGATCCGCCAGTTTCGCGCCGACCAGTTTCACCCCGGCGTCCGCACACAGGCCGACCGGGTCCGCCGACGCGTCGTCCACCGCCTCGAGGGCTCGAGCGAGGTGCCTCTCAGCCAACTCCAGGCCATCCGCGCCGCACGACCGCGCGGCCGCCACGACCTCGGCGATCGGCCGATTCGCCAGATACTTCGCGCCAACGGCGATTCTCGGGCTCATGGGTTCGACATTCTCCGGCGCACCTGCACGTCGAAACGCTTGTCCGCCCAACTGATGGGCCGGGTGTCGAGTTCAAGCAGCCTGGGCGGATCCGGGCGATGCGAGGCCAGTTCCGCCGCATCGGCAAAAGGCCGCGTACCCCACGGCCGAACCAGCACGTCCATCCGGGCGATCGTCGCCGCGTCCGGATCGGGAGGAAGCAAATAGATCTCCCAGCGGAACACGTCCACCGGCGGCAGGCAGTAGGGCGCGGGCTCGGCCACGATACCCAGCGTGCGCGCCCCGCTCCGCACGTACGCCTCGAGTTGCGAGGCGACCTGGGCGCGCGAATCGCCGGCGGACGCATCGCGGGCAAAGCCCAGCAGATACTCCGAGCCCGCCGCTGCCGTCATGACCACCAGCAGGAGCATCGGAATCGCGCCGTGGGCCAGATGCGCGACCCGCCGTCGCACCGCGACCACCGCCGCGATTCCCAACGCCATGTCCGGCAAAACCGCGAACCGCCCGTACTCGCCCGGTTTACCCGCCGCGAGAGCGACGAACTGCGCGAGAATCAGAAGCACCGGCGCCGCGAGCAGCCATCCGATCGCCGGGCGGCCCGCGCTCGCCCGCCGCCGCACCCATCGCCACGCAAGCCAGACCGCACCGCCCGCTCCGAACACCGCCAGGACCGGCGATGTCCCCTCAAGCACCAGCCACGCGGCCCCGATCGCACCCTCGCGAAGCCGGGCAATCTCGTACATCGCCAGCGAGTTGCCGAAATTCGACTCGAGCACCGCCCGGTTCACGAACAAGTTGATCGCGATATAGGGATTCGTCGCCAGATAGACGCCCGCGCCGATCAGGCCGCCGAAAACCGTCCGGGTCAGCGCCTCCTCCCAGCCGGCCCGCCTCAGCAGTACCATCACCGGCAGGACCACGAAGATGGGCCAGGCGGACAGCACCATGCCGAACGCGGCGCCGCACAGCACCGCCGTCGCGATCCACCAGGCCCGCCTACCCGATTCCGCGTAACGCATGGCCGCCAGCACCGCCAGCAGCATGATCGTCGCCGCCGGCAGGTGGGGCTTGGCTTCGTGGGCCATGTTGATCACCACCGGCATGGCCATCGCGCACAGCGACGCCACCGCCCCGGCGATCGCACAACCGTTCGCCAGTTTTCGCGTCAGCGCGAACACCGCCCAGACGCCGATGACCGCCCACAACACGGTGTACAACCGGGCAGCCACGTAGAACTTGCCGAACTCGGCCGGATGATCCAGGTACCAGGCCGCATCGCCCTCGAGGGTCAGCCAGCCCGCGGCTGCGCCCAGTCGAGCGGCCGCGCCGACCGGATAGATCCATAACCCTCCATACTGGTACAGCTTCGGATCCAATCGGCCCTCACTCGGGCGCATCGACGCCAACGCCATCATCGTGATCATCTCGTCGGGTTGATACGTGTAGAGACGATAGCGGCGGATGATGGCGGCCCGCCGGGCATCGCTTTGGTTCAGCAGCACCGGGTGTTCGCGGCTTTCCAGCGGATCGACGTCCACGTCCGCGCCGCGCGCGGGATCGTCCGGCCGATCGCCGGCGAGGTCCTGAATCTCGCGACCCGTCCACGGCCGCCGATCACCCCAGAGATACTCGTCCGCCGCGCGCGACGGCAATCCCCACCGGAGCCCCGGCAGGAAAGCGACGGCGGCAGCCGCCGCCAGGCCGAGGGCGATGAGTGCGCTTTGTACCCGTCTGGACATGCCGACCTCTCGTCGCTGCTCAGCCGCGGGCGCCCCCGGCACGTCCCGCTTCAGGGCCGGATCTTTTTGATCCGAATGTTTCGGTAGTCAACCTCGCTGCCGTGATCCTGGAAACACAAGTAGCCCGATCGGGGCAGATCCGCATAGGCGAAGTTGAACTTGCCCCGCGGCCTGGTCAGCTTGCTGAAGTCCGTGTCGATGATCTTCCAGCCGTTCAGAACCACCTTCACGAGCAGCCCGTCGACCGTGATCTCGAACGTGTTCCATTCGCCGGCCGGTTTGCACGAATTGAACATCGGCGTGGCGATGTCGTAGACCGATCCGCAGCAGGTCCGGTAGGGCTTCTTGCCGTAATCGTCGTACACTTGGATCTCAAAGCCGTTGTAACACGGATCGCCAGTCTTTTTCGAACGCAGAATGATCCCGCTGTTGGCCCGCGGCGGGATGCGAAACTCCCCCCTGACCACGACGTCGGCCAACGGTTCCTTCTCATACCGGAAGAACCCGCTCCCCTGCCCGCTGCAGTGCAGATATCCGTCCTTCAGCACCCATCCGTCCGTGGGCAGCGGGTCACCGCCGGGGCTGAAGGCCGACCAGCCCTCCAGGCTCGTACCGTCGAGGATCGTCGTGAAGGCCTCATCGGA
This sequence comes from Phycisphaerae bacterium, assembly GCA_026647385.1. GTDB lineage: Bacteria > Planctomycetota > Phycisphaerae > UBA1845 > PWPN01 > JAPKGY01. The sequence goes on from JAPKGY010000278.1 coordinate 5,323, forward strand.
CGCCCGGCTCTCCGCGGGCTTGTCGGTTCGCGCCTCGCCCTTCAGCTTCTTCACCCGCACGTTGCGAAGCCACCAGACCTTCCCATGATCCTGAAACGTGATGTAACCCGTCGACGGCAAC
>JAPKGY010000279.1 GCA_026647385.1 Phycisphaerae bacterium
CACCATTCTCCGACCAAATGCCGGTCACAACCAGGCCGGGCGCGAGGAATCACCCGTTGCACGTCGTGCCTTCCAGCGAAATCCGTATCCCGCAAGGCTGGCCCCTGGATGCGAACGGTGAACTGACCTGCACGACCTGCCACTATCGCCTGCCCTCCTTGCAAGGGGACACCGAGCGGTTTCTGCGAAGCGTCGACGATCCTCGCGTCGAGGAGGCGGGCTTCTGCGCCGCCTGTCATTCGCAGGGAAGGCAGAGCGCGGCCTCCGCGCACTGGATGGTCGTCGGGTCCGCTCATCCCCAATCGCGGTCGAACGCCGATGGCGGCGCGCAAGGCCTGCTGGATCGAGAATCGAAACGCTGTCTCGAGTGTCACGACGGGGTCAACGCGGTCGAATCCAGCGAACTCGTCCCTGGCAATCGCCCGCGATCGGTGGGCGACGGCACGCGAAACCATCCGGTCGGGGTTTCTTACGTCAGCCTGAGGCCGCGGAAAAGCGACGTCCGACTTCGGCCGGTGAACCTGTTGCCCGAGGCGATCGAATTGCCCGACGGCAAGGTGAGTTGCGCGTCCTGCCACGATCTGTATGCCATGACTCCCGGGCGCCTGACCGTACCCATCGAAGGCTCGGAACTCTGTTTCTCCTGCCACGATCTCAAATAGGACAGCAATCGGATCCCGGGGAGCGGGCCGGAGGGGACCGCAGGGTCGGCGATCGCGCCCCAGGAATGCGACGTCATTCTCGGAAACGGGAATTGAACCCGTTCGTGCTATACTATAAACGGTGAGCGGAAGGGACGTTTTCTGCCGGACGAGACGGGGATGTTACCTTCCCGAGGAGAAGCCGGACGAGTTGGAGCGTGCGCGAAACTGATCGAAGAACAGGTCCAGCGCGGCGTTGGCGATGCTCTCGAGGCCGGACTGGAATGAGGTTTCAATGTCCTGGCGACCGAAAATGACGTCGCGAGTCGTCGCGTCCACGGCGTCCACAACGGCGTTGCGAAAGTCCGGACACCCTCCCTGCAGCAATGGAATCAGCAGACACAAGGCCGCGACGGCCAGTCGAGTTGTGGTTTTTCGAGGCATATGGTCGCATTTCCCTATCGGTGCCCGCGGCGGTCATCGCGGAAGCGCGCCCGAAGCGGGGCGAGAACGATCCGCCTTATCGCGCCGCGGTGACCGGTTCGGAGTGGCCGGGCCGTCGGGATTTGCCCCGGCTGCGTCGCGGCATGCGAATTGCATCGTTTCGCACAGGTTGAGGCCGTGGTCTACGCAGAGCACGGAACCGGACGCGATTGTAGGTTCGGTGACGAAAGGGTGCAAGCGTGTTGTCGACGCGACGAAGAAACCTGGTCGATCTGAAGCCCGTCATGTTCCTGCAACACGCGGATGAGAAGGATATGGCCGAAGGCACCTGTTCAAAACCCGGCCCGCCGGTCTGCAAACAGCGAGTGGCGCTCCGGCGCCGGCGGTTCCCGTCCTGGCGGAATCTGCCGCGCGCGCGGATGGCCCTGGCGGTGGCGGGCGTTTTCCTGCTTTTCGCGGCCTTGTCGATCGGCTGGGAAATCATCAAACGCTACTTCTTCCCGACGATGCCCGTCGGGCTGCATCATGCGGTCCTGACCGTGTGGGCGGGCGCGGTGACGGCGGTCGCCTGCGCGATCGTGTACATCCCGATGCGCCGACAGCACCGCCGATTGTCGGCGACGGCCGAGGAACTGTCCCGGCTGCTCGATCAGTATCAGCGCGACCCGAGCGCCCCGTGCCGGTTCGAGAACCCTTATCTCAAGCCCTGCCACGAGGTCCTGGAGTGCGATCAGCCCGACTGTCCCGTCCGGTCTTCGGACAACGAGCGCTGCTGGCAGGTCATGGCCCTGCACCGCGCGCCCGGCGACCATCTGCCCGCCCGGATCGAGATGCAGCGGTGCCTGGAGTGCGACGCGTTCCTCGTTTCCTGCCCGGATAAGCTCACCGAGCTGGGCGAGAGTTTCAACAACCTCATGTTCCTGCTCCAACAGGGGACCGAACAGGTCGACCAGCTCCGCGCGCAAATGATCGAGAAAGAGAAGATGGCGGCGGTCGGCCAGGTGGCGGCGGGCATCGCCCACGAGGTGGGCAACCCGCTTTCCAGCATCTCCTCGGTCGTGCAGATGCTCAAACGCGCCCGCCTGGACCCTTCCCTGGTGGATCAACTCGATCTGATCGAGATGCACATCCAGCGCATCACGCTGATCGTCCGGCAACTGGTCACCATGGCCCATCCGACCGTCGAGAGATGGGAGCGGGTCAACATCTGCGAGATTCTGGAGGAGGCGCTGCGCCTCATCTCGTTCGATCGGCGGGCCAGGAACGTCAAGATCGATTTTGTCTGCAACGGCCCGTCGAAACACACCTACGCGCTGCGCGGTCAGCTCCAGCAGGTCTTCATTAACCTCTGTCTCAACGCGTTTGACGCGATGCCGGACGGAGGCCGGCTGAACGCCCGAATCGAGGGCACCCGCCCGAGCATCATCATCCGCCTGGAGGACACCGGTTGCGGCGTGCCGCCGGAAATCGGGCGCCGCATCTTCGAGCCGTTTTTCACCACCAAGGAGCCGGGGCAAGGCACGGGGCTCGGCCTGGCCGTGAGCTACAGCATCATCCACAAGCACGGCGGCACGATCGATTTCGAGTCAACCGTCGGCAAGGGCACGGTTTTTACGATCGAACTACCCGTTCTGGACGAGGCGCCGAATGAACCACGCAGGCCCAAACACGATTCTGCTGGTCGACGATGAGGACACCCTGCGACAGAACCTCGCGCAGGTGCTGAGCGAGGAGGGCTTTGACGTCATCGCCTGCGCCGACGGGCGGGAAGCGCTGCGCGCGCTCAAGACCAACCCCGTCGACGTACTGATCACCGATTTGCGCATGCCCGGCATCCCCGGAATGGAACTCATCGACCAGGTGATGAAACGCTGGCCCGACATCATCACCATGGTCATCACCGCGTTCGGCGACGTCGAGAGCGCGGTCGAAGTGATGAAGAAAGGCGCCCGGGACTACATCTGCAAACCGCTCAACTTCGACGAACTGATCTTCAAGGTCAAGCGACTCATCGCCGAGACCGACCTCAGCCGGGAAAACACGCTGCTCCGCGAACAGATCCGGCAATCGTACGGTTTCGCCGGCCTGGTCGCCAAGTCGCCCGCCATGACCATGATCCTCGACACGATCAATCGCATTTCGCACACCACCAGCAACGTCCTGATCTGCGGGGAGAGCGGAACGGGCAAGGAAATGCTCGCCCTGGCCCTGCACTACGGCGGAGTCACGAAGGACAAACCCTTCGTCGCCGTCAATTGCGGCGGGCTGGTCGATACGCTGGTCGAGAGCGAACTGTTCGGGTACCGCCGGGGGGCGTTTACCGGAGCGTACACCGATCGCCTCGGGTATTTCGAGGCCGCCGAAAACGGCACGCTCTTCCTGGACGAGATCGGCAACCTGCCGCTCAAGAGCCAGGCCGTGCTGCTGCGGGCCATCGAGGAGAAATCCATCGTTCGCGTCGGTGAGAACCGGCCGCGACCGGTGAATATCCGCATCGTGGCGGCCACGAACCGGGACATCGAAAAGGCCGTCGAGGCCGGGGAATTTCGCGAGGACCTGTACTTCCGCCTGAACGTGGTGCGGATCACCGTGCCGCCCCTCCGCGAACGCCCCGAGGACATCCCGCCTCTGATCGAGCACTTCATACGCAAGTACAACGCCGAACTCAAGTGCCAGTGCCCCGGAATCGAGCCCGAGGCGCTGGAGGTCATGTGCAACTACCGCTGGCGAGGCAATGTCCGCGAACTGGAAAACGTCATCGAACGGGCGCTCATCTTCGCGGGAAACAAACCGATCTCGGTTCATGAGCTGTCCATCGCTTCCAGCGCGGACGAAACCGCCCACGCCCCGACGCTCGATCTGCGGACGGCCGCCCGCGATTTCGAGAGGCAGCACATCCTGAAGGCGATGGCCATGCACAAGAATGACAAAGTGGCCGTCGCGGAAGCGCTGGGCATCGGCCTGTCCAGCCTGTATCGCAAGATGGACGAACTGGGGATCGCCCGCGCCGTGTCCGAATCCTCCCATTCCGCGTAACGATTGGACGGATGTGATGAAACCGAAGTGCCTGAATTATCGTGCGCGATCGCGCGACATCAAGGAGCCGCGGGCTTCCCTTGACGCGCCATGCGGGCATAGGCCTGCACGGACCCTCTTTGCGGCGAGTCGCGTGTCAAGGGCTTCAGCGCTCGTCGCCGTGGCGACCCGCGCGGCCTTTCGTTTCGTTTGGCGCCCCAGGATCGCGCTCGGCCATTGGGAACCTGACGGCGGAGGAACGATGCGATTCACGCGCATGTTGGGGCACGGGCATCTCGCCCGTGAGGACACGGGCTGGAAGCCCATGCCATGCGCTGGCTTGCGGCCGAAGGCCGCCTTGGGGTGTTGCCTGGCAACCGTTTGCATGATCGTCGCCTCGGGCTGGGCTCAGGAGAGTTCCCACGAGCCCGCCACGCGCCCGACGGTCTCGCGCGGCCACGGCTTTCATCCCCCGATGACCGACCAGAAACTCTATTTCCAGTGCCGTCCGGTCGAGGTGAAGGACAAGGACGCCAAGCCGATCGAGGTGGCTTTGCGACTGCCTCCGCCGGGGACGTCCGGCGACCTGGATCAGTCGCTGGATCTGCCCGCGGGCATGGGCCGCATTCGTCTGACCCGATATCTGCCGCAGGCCGAACTCACGCAGGAAGTGGTGGCTGTGCGGGATGCCGCGGCCAAACCGGCATTGCAGGTCGCGATCGAGGGGCCCACGCAGTCCTTTCAACGATGGCTGATCGCCGACGATGAGGAGCGGAACCGCCTGATCAGTTTCATCGGGACGTGGCGGTATATGTCGGTGGCGGACAAAAAGCAGCGGGACGACCTCTTCGCCCAGTTTCGGGACGAGCTGACCCGCCGGCCAACGGGCGTCATCAGCGGAGTCGACGGCAAGCACGCGCACAAATTCCCGGCTGAGCCCGGAAAAACTCAGGCTTTTGACGACCTGGGATGCAAGGTGAGGGTGCGGAGCTTCTTTCCCCATTACGCGCTCGACGACAAGTCGCACCAGCCGGTCAATCAATCGGAAAAACGGCTGAACCCGGCCATCCTCGTGGAGATCGAGTACGACGGGCGTAAGGAGGAACGCTGGGTGTTCGCCCGATTTCCGGATTTCAAAGCGCGCGGCGCGGAGCAGCTTCCATTCCGGGTTGCGTTGGATTGCCCGATCGCCAAGCAGGGCACCGCTCCCGATTACCTGCTGGTGACGCTCGACCGTTCGACGCACGAGGTCTGGGCCCGCCATGAGGGCAAGACGACCGCCAGGCATAAGGCTCCTTTTTCCCTGACGTCTTTCAATGCCTCAAGATAGGCCGTAT
>JAPKGY010000028.1 GCA_026647385.1 Phycisphaerae bacterium
GTGGTCAATGCGCCGAGCGCGACGCCGATCAAAATTCCGCGCGCGCCGCCCAACGCCAATATTTGCGAGACTGCTGAAGGGACTCGAGCGGCTCGGAGTACCGCGACTGCTGGTCAGCCAGTTGAGCTTCCTGTACCGTTATCTGTTCCTGCTGCTCGACGAGGCCATGCACCTTCGGCAGGCGCGACAGGCCCGCGACGCGGGCCGGGGACCGCTGGCCCTGCGATGGCGATCGGGCGCCGGCCTGGTGGGCGTCCTGTTCGTCCGCACGCTCGAACAGGCGGAACGTACGCACCAGGCCATGATCGCCCGAGGCTACGACGGAACGATCCGGTTGGCTGAACCGCTGCACTGGCGGCGGTGGGATACGGCCTTCGTCGCGTTGACCGCCGGATATCTCTTCGCGTTGGCTTGGGTCAGGTGGTACGGATGACCGGTTCAAACCCCGACATCTCGGACGGCTCGCTCTTGGAGGTCGGCGATCTGCACTACCGGTATTCCGACGGAACGGTGGCCCTGCGCGGAGCGAACCTGAGGATCGCGCGCGGCGAGAAAGCGGGGCTGGTCGGGCCGAACGGCTCGGGCAAGTCCACGCTCCTGATGTGCCTGAGCGGCTTGTTCAACGGCGAGGGCATCGTGCGGATCGAAGGCGTACCTGTATCCGGCGCGCGATCGCCGGAGGTCCGCGGACGTATCGGGCTGATCTTCCAGAATCCCGACGATCAGCTCTTCATGCCCACGCTGGCGGACGACCTGGCGTTTGGCCCCATCAACCTCGGACTCGACGCCGCGGAGGTCCGCGCTCGCGTGCGGGAGGCGGCCACCGCCATGGGGCTCGCGGACATGCTGGACCGCCCGCCGCATCATTTGTCGATGGGCCAGAAACGCAACGCAGCCATCGCAACGGTGCTGGCGATGAGGCCGGCCATCCTGCTCATGGACGAGCCTTCAAGCAACCTGGATCCGCGCTCGCGCCGGCGGCTGATCGAGGTGCTGCAAGAATTGGATTCGACGATGCTGATCGCCTCGCACGATCTGGCCCTGGTCGAGCGGATCTGCTCGCGCGTGCTGGTCATCGACAACGGAACGATTGCGGCGGATGGGGCAGCCGGAAGCATCCTGGGCAACGCCGCCCTGATGGAACGGTACGGACTGGCCGGGTGAAGCGGGTTGCCCGGCCCGGTACGTACGATTACGATGAGGTCACCATGCCCGACATCGATATCAAACAGAAGATCGCCGAGGTACTCCGCAAGGAAGCGGACGCCATTGCCGCGGTTCACGTGACCGACGAGTTCGAGCGGGCGGTGCGCACTCTGGCGGTATGCGAGGGGAAGGTGCTGACGACCGGAATGGGCAAGGCCGGCCACGTCGCGCGGAAGTTCGCAGCCACACTGTGCTCGACGGGCACGCCGGCCACCTACGTGCATCCGGGCGAGGCCGCCCATGGCGATCTCGGCCTGATCGCTCCGCGCGACTGCATCGTCGCCTTCTCCACCAGCGGAAAGACCAACGAAATCATCGAAATGCTCATCCTCGGCCGACACCTCGGGCTCGAAACGATCATCGGCATCACTTCGCACCCCGACTCCCAGCTCCGCGAACTGTCGGAGATCATCCTGGACATGGGCGTGATCGAGGAGCCCTGCCCGCTGGGGCTGACGCCGTCGGCCAGCATCGCCGTCATGCTGGCCATCAGCGACGCATTAGCACTTACGCTCATGCAGCTCAAGGGCATCAGCAAGCACGACTACGGGCTCCGCCATCACGGCGGCTACCTGGGGCGAAAAGCCCGAACGAACAACCTGTAAAACCTTTCACGCTTGGATCTAGTGCCGTGTCCGGCAAGAGAGTTTCGTCGTGGTGCAGCCATCTCTCCGCAGGTGAGTCGCCCTCACGACCCTCGAGGCCGTCCAACCCGCGACCGCCAGAGTCAGCCCTAAAATGCCACGACTTACCAGCATCCCCAATCGGAGTACGCGCACGGGTCGTAGTAGCCGTAGTCGTAATACGGCGTCTCGTAATAGACCGGCTCGTCGTAGTAGCCGTAGCCGCCGCCGTACCCGTAGTCGCTGTACCCGTAGTCATAACCGCCTCCGAACCCCCCGAATCCGTACTCCTGGAGCAGGCCGTAGGGAATCGTCTCATCACAACCCAGACCCGCCAACGCCGCGAGTCCCGCCAAGCCCAAGAAAATGGGACGCATCGCGAACCTCCCTTCTAAAAAAGGGGGCACAAACCCCGACGGGCAAGCCCGGACACCCGGTGTTAACCCGCCGAAATAGTTGACACGTCGAAAATATACAAGTTAGAGAAATTATCAGTTTGTTTATAAGACATTGTGGCAGAAAGACTTACAGACAATAGACCTCCGCCCATTCCGGAGGGCCCCCGGGTCTCCTCGAACTTTGGGTCGACCGGCGCCGACGAGCCGCGCGGACCGGTGCGGATGAATACTTCCTTGGGGTCCTGGCCGCGGTGAGGCGATCGCGGAGGCGCTGGTAACGTCACATCGGTTCCGGCTGCTGCCACGCGCTCATGCCGCCGTCGATCATGAGCATGTGCCCGTGGACGTGGCTGGCGGCGTCGCTCACCAGGTAGACGGCTCCCGGGCCGCAGACCGCCGCGTCGGGGATTCGGCCGTTGGGCGTGTGGTGGGCGATCCAGGCGGCCTTGGCCGGCTGCGTGTCGAGCCACGAGGTCTGGGGAGTGCGCACGATGCCCGGCGCCAGTCCGTTCACCCGGATGTTCAGCGGTGCCAGCGCTACCGCCAGCGTCTTGACCATCATCTCGAGCGCGCCCTTGGAGGTGTCGTAGGCGGTCGAGACCTGCTCGGCGAGCTTGCCGTTGATCGACCCGATGAAAAGCACCCGGCCGGCGGTCTGGCTCGCCACCCAGCGCCGCGCGAACCGCTGCGTGAGAAAGTAGCCCGAGGCGACGTTAAGACGGAAGGTCTTGAACAGCCGCTCGTAGTCCATTTCCAGAAAGGGAACGTCGAAGTACTGACCTGCGTTGTTGACCAGGATGTCGATGTCGGGTCGGGCGGCAACGGCGGACTGGAACACGTCGTCGACCACCTTTTCCTTCGGGCCTGCCAGGTCGCCGGGGACGAACGACGCGGTCACTCCAAAGGACTTGCACTTATCGAGCAGCGATTGCGTCTCCTCGCTGAACCGGCGGGAGTTCACCACCACGTGAGCGCCGGCCTCCGCGAACGCTTCCACGATGGCCCGACCGACGCCTCGGCTGGCGCCGGTGACGAGAGCGGCATGTCCCTTGAGATCGATGGTCATTGGCGGTCCTTTCGCCCGGTCAGCCAGCCTTCCGGGCCGGTCGTACACATGCTGGCACGAACGGGCTCGGGCAGCTCGGCCAGAACCGCGGCTTCGTCGTCGTAGGAATGGATAACCCGGATACGGTCGTCGCACCAGCTCATGAACGGATTGTCCGAACCCCACATGTACCGGTCGCCCAGAATCGCGTGGACGGCTTCGAGCACCCGGGCGGGTCTCGAGTAGTCGGCATCGAGGCGGTCGCCTTTCGCCGCGATGACCGGACCGTCGGCGCGAGCAAGCTCGCAGTGGGCCAGGTGCGCGGCGCAATCGACCCATACGTTGTCCATGGCACTCGCCTGACACAGGAAACCCGCATGGAAGCGGAGCGAATGCGCGAGATTGAACCGCACCTTCGGGAACGCACCCGCCACCTCGAGGCAGTCCGCCACCTGGGCCCAGCGATCACCGGGTAGCACGGCGGTGTGCATCAGCACCGGCAGGTCAAGCTGCTCCGCCATGGCCATCAACTCGCGTCCGTCCGTCCGCAACGCGCGGATGGGCGACTCGATCGTGGTCGATTGGACCTTCAGGCCGGCGATGTCCTCGACGAGCGCGCGCAGGATCCGAAGCTGCCCCTCGACCTCGCGTTGCGGGTCGAACATGGCCAGCGGCATCAACCGGCGATCGGCATCGATTCGCCGGACCTCCTGGATCAGCAGGCCATTCTCACGATCGAAAGGGACTCTGCCGGACAGCAGCTCGATCCGGCCGCGAGCGGCGAAGGCCTGGGCGTCGAACGCCGACGGCAGCGTGAACGGGAAGCATACCGCCCGGTCGATGTGGTGGGCGTCCATGTGCGCGAGCAGTTCCTGGGTGGTGCAGGCATAAGGCCACCACCCGCGGAGGAAGAAACCGAAATCGAGCCCAACATGCGTATGAACGTCGTATCGCAGCGCCATGACCGGATTGTACCCTGAAACGCGGCCGGAAGTCCTCACACCCCCCTTCGGTCCGGACAAACGAGCATCCCAACCCCTGGGCGTCCGCCGGGGCGCGAGGCGGGCGACGCCCGTCCTTGCCGAAAAACGCCCCGCTCGGTAGCGTATTGCCCATCATGCCGATCATTGAAACAATTGATGTCTATCGGGTTCGCATCCCCCTGGTTTATCCGTTCCGGACCGCCTACGGCTGCGACGACGCGGTTGAGCCGGTGCTGGTCCGCATGAGCGGCGGCGGCCTGTTCGGGTGGGGTGAAAGCCAGGCGTTCCAGGGGCCAACTTACTGTCCTGAGTTCGGCGCGGGTATTTTTGTGACCGTCCGCAACATGCTTGCTCCGGCGCTCATCGGCCAGGCGGTCGACACCGGCGATGACCTCCAGCGGCGACTCGCCTGCTTCAAGGGCAATCCGTTCGCCAAGGCAACGCTGGACACAGCCTGGTGGGACCTGTACGCCCGGATGCGCAACGAACCCCTGTGGAAGTCCTTGGGAGGAGTGCGGGAGGTCGTCGACGTCGGCGCGGATTTCGGGGCGATGGAAACGATCGACGCCCTGCTCGGCAAGATCGACGAGGCCCTCAAGGCAGGCTACAAGCGCGTCAAGCTCAAGTTCTGCCCCGGCTGGGACGTGAACATGGTCCACGCGGTACGGACAACCTTCCCGAAGGGAACGTTCCACATCGACTGCAACAGCGCCTATCGGCTGAGCGACGTGGACATGTTCAAGAGGCTCGACCGGTATAACCTGGCGATGATCGAGCAACCGCTGATGCACGACGACCTCGTCGACCATGCGACGCTCGCCAAACAGATCGACACGCCGATCTGCCTGGACGAATCGGTTAACTCGGTGGAAAAAGCCCGCAAAGCCCTCGAAATAAAGGCGTGCGGGTGGATGAACGTGAAACCGGGTCGCGTGGGCGGAATGACGCCGGCGGCGCAGATCACCGAAATGTGTGCGTCCGCCGGCATCCCCTGCTGGGTCGGCGGAATGCTGGAAAGCGGCGTCGGCGCATCGCACTGCATGGCCCTCGCCACCCTGCCGAACATGAAATACCCGGGCGACGTTTTTCCGAGCAGCCGGTTCTTCAAGCGGGACCTGACGAATGCCGAGCTGGTCCTGAGCGGACCGTCGCAGATGACTTTGCCCAAAGGCCACGGCCTCGGCGCCGAGCCGGACCCGGAAATGCTGGAGCGGCTGACCGTCGAGCACGCATCGTTGAGGGCGTAGCGAGGAAGCGAGCAACCTCGCTTCCAGTCCCGAACGCGGAGGCGCCCGGCCAACCCCGCCGGCGCGGCCCGCATCTCAGCGCCCCAGCGCATGACTGTTGTGAAGTTCGCCACGGCGAATTCCGCGGTTTTGACGTTTTGACTTTTTGACTTTTCCAATCGCTCGTCCGATGCGGGGTGGACCATGAAAATCAATTGGCCAACGAAAATGTATATCGACGGCAATTGGGTGGCATCCGCCGGCGGCAAGACGCTGCCTTTGGTCAACCCGGCCACGGGTGAAAAACTGACCGAGGTGACGCTGGCGGATGCCCGGGACGTTGATGCCGCGGTGACAGCGGCCCGCAAGGCATTCGACGATGGCCCCTGGCCTCGAATGGAACCGCTTGAGCGTGGACGCTACTTGTGGAAGATGGCTGAGGGGGTTCGCAAACGCTTCGACGAGATGTCGATCACCGATACGCTCAACATGGGCAAGCCGATCCGCGACACGAAGGGCTGGGACACGCCGGTCTCGATCCAACTGCTGGAAAGCTACGCGGGCCTGGCGGACAAGATCGCCGGCAAGTGCTGGGGCTCGTTCGCCGAAAGCGTGCAGATGCAATTGCGCGATCCGGTCGGCGTCGTTGCTTCGATCGCGCCGTGGAACTATCCGCTGACCAACGCGGTCATCAAGATCGCGCCGGCCTTGGCCTGCGGAAACTGCCTGGTGTTCAAGCCGTCCGAACTGGCACCGCTGACCGCCCTGATGCTGGGCGAAATCGCCGAGGAGATCGGCCTGCCGCCGGGCGTACTGAACATCATCAACGGTTTCGGACACGATGCCGGGGCGACCCTGGTCGCGCATCCCGGGGTCAACAAGGTGAGCTTCACCGGTCGACTCCAGACCGGCGTAGCCATCATGAAGGCGGCCGCCGACGGGATCAAAAGCGTTACGCTCGAACTCGGCGGCAAAACGCCGAACGTGATCTTCCCCGATGCCCCGATGGAGAACGTGGTCAACGACGCCCTCACCAGCATCTTCGTCAACATGGGCCAGGTCTGCGTGGCCGCCTCCCGCCTGATCGTCCACGAAAGCGTTCACGACGAGCTGGTGGAACGGCTGGTCGCCAAGGCCGGGACGTTGCGGATCGGCGATCCGATGGACGAGCGGAATCACCTCGGCTGCGTAGCCGTCGCCTCGCATCTCCAGACGATCGAGCAGTACGTCGCGAAAGCCAAGGCCGAGAAAGCCCGGCTGTGCATCGGCGGAAAACGCCCGGACGATCCCGCGCTGGCCAGGGGAACGTTCTATCTGCCCACGATCTTCGACCAGGTCACGCCCAACATGACCATTTCGCGCGAGGAGGTCTTCGGGCCGGTACTGGCGGTCCTCAAGTTCAGGACCGACGAGGAAGCCGTCCGCCTGGCAAACGACAACGAGTTCGGCCTGATGGCCTGCCTCTGGACCAGCGACGCGATCCGCGCCATGCAGGTCGTCCGGCAACTGCGTGCGGGCAAGGTGGCCGTCAACGGCGGCGGCGCGTTTCGGCCTTCGACACCGATGTGCGGCCGAAAACACAGCGGCATCGGCGCCGACCTCGGCTTCGACGAAGCCATCCATGAGTACACCGCCGGCAAGAGCGTCCTCTGGTCGGTCTCGAGGGAGAAGAGTCCATGGCCGGAATAAACTCCGCCGTCGAACGGTCTGCCGTCGGCAAGCCCATCCAGGACCTCGACACGCCGGCCCTCTGCCTGGATCTCGACCTGTTCGAGTCCAACCTGAAACGAATGGCGGACTACTTCCGCGGCCGATCCGCCCGCTTGCGACCGCATTTCAAGAACAACAAGTGCTCGCAAATCGCGATGCGGCAGTTGTCAGCCGGTTCAGCGGTCGGTATGACCTGCGCCAAACTCGGGGAAGCGGAAGTGCTGTCCACCGCCGGCTGTCGCGACATCCTCATCGCCAACCAGATTGTCGGCCCGGACAAGATCGCCCGACTCGTCGAACTCGCCCGGACCACACCGACCCTTCGCGTGGCTGTCGATGACCGCGACAATGCGGCCGCCATCGCCGAATCCGCGAGCCGGGCCGGCGTGACCGTCGGCCTGCTGATCGAAATCGACATCGGCATGGGTCGTTGCGGCGTAGGCGCCGGAGCGCCCGCGCTCGACCTGGCCCGACACATCGTGAAACTGAAGGGCGTCCGCTTCGACGGACTCCAGGCGTACGAAGGCCATCTCGTGACCGTGCCGAACCGCGACGAACGCCGCCGCCGCGTTCGCGAGGATCTGGGCAAAGCCGTCGAAACCAGGCGAGCCATCGAGGCCGCCGGCATCGCCGTCCCAATCATCAGCGGGGGTTCGACCTCGACGTACGACGCGGCCGCTTCGGTCGAAGGCGTGAACGAGATCCAGGCCGGCACCTACCCCACGATGGACCACATGTACGTGAAACTCGCGCCGGAATTCGCCATCGCCCTGTCCATCGTTTCGCGGGTGATCAGCCGACCCAAGGCCGGCACCGCCGTGCTCGACACGGGCCTCAAAGGCGCGGGCCACGAGTTCGGCCCGCCGAAGCCCAAAGGTATGCTCGATGCGAACATGTCCATCCATCTCTCCGAGGAACACTGCACGATCGTGGGCGCCCCCGACTGGAAGGTGGGACAGGCAGTCGAACTCATCCCCAGTCATTCCTGCACGACGTGCAACCTGTACCGCCGGATCCACGTACACCAAAACAGCCGCATCATCGACGTCTGGCCCATCGAGGCGTCCGGCCGACTGGCGTGATCGCCGGTCAGAATTCGGAACGACACCAGCCGCACCGTATGTGTAACGCGCCCTCACCTGCGGAGGGATGCCTGCACCACAAGGGCCGGACGAAACCGGCTGGCCGAAAACGGCACTCGAGTCTCCATTCTCGGTTCTCAGCTTCTCAGCTTATCGAGCAAGCGTGCGCCGAGTTGGCGAATCGACTGCTGGAGTTGGTCGACCGTCGGTTCGGGCCCTGGCCGGAGGATCAGGACCCAGTCCGTGTGTGCGGGCAATTCGAGCCGAATCCTGCGAAAAGCCTCGCGAACGAGCCGCTTGCGGCGATTGCGCTGGACGGCGGACCCCACTGCTCTGGCGGCGGCAATACCCAGCCGCGCGTGTTCCGCCGATCCGCGGCAGGCGAACAGGGTGATCCACCCGTCGGAGGCCCGCAGCCGAGACTGGAACACGCGGTCGAAGTCGCGTTTTGCGCGGAGTCGAACGGTACGAGGGAAGGTCAGCCGTGGGCGGGAATCACCGGTCATATCGCCTGATTATACCGAAATGCCGGGAACGTGCCGGTTTGCTCCGTCGGCCAGGGGCGGATATTCTGGGGCCCGTGACCGTTTCGGCGGTTCCGCGATGAACCGCGTGGGTGGGTGGCATGTACCTGCGCGACTTCCAGCAATTGATCGAGAAGATGTACTCGCACAAAGACCGCGCGCGGGGGCCGGCGGGTACATTCGTCTGGCTTGTGGAAGAGATCGGGGAACTGGCGGCGGCCATCGGCGACAACAAGGACCGGGCCAACCTCGAGGAGGAGTTCGCCGACGTGATGGCCTGGATCGCCACGCTGGCCAACGTGATGGACGTCGACCTGACCCGGGCCCTGGAGGCCAAATACGGGACCGGCTGCCCGGGCTGCGGCAAAATGGTCTGTACCTGCAACGAGAAACCGTGAGGCCCTCTCACCGAGGATCGCGTATGCGTAAGATAAAGAAGAAACTGATGACCGCCATGGCCATCGCGAGTATGGGGACCTGCGCGAACTTCCTGGATGGGTGCATCGCGCGGTATCAGACCGAACTGGAGGTCCTGGCGGCCCCGGAGTCCAACCCGACGCTGCTCAACGACAGCTTTCTCGTGGACCGGTTCGGTCCACAGATCATCGAGTTTTTCCAGGATTGGTGGTAGCCCGCCCGGACAGCACGGGCAAGCGCGTTTCACCCTCGGATGCGACGGTACAGAGCCGCGGCTCCTTAACACCCGATCGGACACTTTGAGATGGATGGGATACTCCCGCGAACGAGCACCGCTTCCTGAAAGGAGCCTGTGTTGCGGAGCGATTGGAGTGGCCGGGTCTGTTGTGTGATGTGCGGAGCGGTCGGGGTGACGGCCTTCTGGCCGACAGGGGAGAATGATTTCGTCTACGATGACACCGCGATCGTCAAAGAGAACTGGATCGTCAGAGACCCGGACACCTGGTATCGTTTCCTGCTGACCTCCTATTGGCCGCCCAAGAGCCCGGACGAGCGGCGCCGGGCCGGCGGTGATGTCCTCTACCGCCCTCTCGCCATCGGAGCGTTTCGCCTGCAATACCTCATTCACGGCGGCAGCGCGCGGGGGTACCATCGGGTCAATACGCTCCTGCACGGACTGGCGAGCGCGACGGCCTGCGCCGTCGCCTGGCGCGTCTGGAACAGGATAGCCGCAGGCCTGGCGGCGGGTCTGCTGTTCGCCGCCCATCCCCTGCATGCGGATGCCGTCGCGCCCATTGTCGGACTGAGCGAACTGCTGGCCGCTGTTTTCGTGCTGTGGCTCGTCCTCCGGCACTTGCGGGCAGGTCCCTTGGCTGGAGCCGCTCTCGCGCGTTTCCACGTCGGCAGCGCCCTGCTGTTCGCCGCCGCCATCGCCGCGAAGGAGCACGCCCTCCTGGCCTGGCCGATCATCCTAATGATCGACGTACGAAACAGCCCTTTCGCGGGATCGTCGACATCACAGCGCGGACGCCCATGGCGGGCCTGGGCGGACTATCTGGGCAAGAGGGGCCATATCGGTTTTGCGTTCGCAGCCACCACGTTTTTCTGGTTTCGGTTTTACGTTTTCGGCCAGTTTGTCCGCATGCCTCCCGCGGACCAGGCGCTGTGGGCAAACCCGCTGGCCGCCGGGGGATGGCTGGAGCATCTCTTGAGTCCGTTTCGACTGCTCTGGTTGACGGGGCGATTGTTGGTCGATCCTTCATCGCTGTGCCCGCTCTGGGGCCCCGACGGCCTGGTCCTGCCGGAGAGTCTGCGGGAGATCGACGTGTGGCTCGGGTTGATGCTTGCGATGGTGCTGCTGGCCGCCGCCATCAGGAGCGTGCGGAATCGCGGGCCGGCCGCCGTCGGGTTGCTCGGCTTCATCCTGTTCATGCTCATCCCGCTGCACATTATTCCGACCGCCAGTTGGTTCTTCGCCGAACGCTGGCTTTATCTGCCCTCGGCTTTCCTTCTCATCGCTCTTGCGGGAATCGCGCGAGCACGTCCCCGGTCCAGCGCGATTGCAGCCGTCTGTCTTGCCGCGATCCTGCTCCCCTGCACGTGGTCGTATGCGCGGGCATGGCATGACGACGAATCGCTGAATACCACCGTGCTTCGCCGTCAGCCGGACAGTTTTCAGGCGGCCAAGAACCTCGGTGCCCTGCGCCTCAGACAGAAGCGGTACGAGGATGCCCTCAGGATCGGCCTCGAAATGAAGGACAGGTTTCCCGACGCCTGGCAGCCCTGGCAAATCCTCCATGAATCGCATCAGGCCCTGGGAAACGCCGGACAGGCTGAGCAGGCCAAAGCCGAGCGCGACGAGAGGGCGATGCGCGCGTTTCACGCACGGTAGCGGAGGCGCGGTTACGAACTCAAACCGTCCGATTGCATCCGTTGGAGTGCCGCGGGCTCCGGAGGGACAACCGGAGCGTGCGCGGGCGGTGTCGGCGTGCTGCTGTAATCGTCGATCAGCGATTCGCGGATGATGATCTCGACGCGCCGATTGTCTCCCGGACGAGCGGGTTCCTGCCGCCGGGTCTGGATCGGCTCGGAGTCGCCGACCGCCACCAGTCGAATCGTGCGCACGTCGACGCCTCGGGCGACGAGTTCCTCAGCCACCCGACCGGCCCGCTCGTACGACAGCTTCCAGGCATCCCGAAAAGTCCAGTCGTTGGGCCTGGGGGCATCGGCCGCGTGACCGCGGATCTCGACCTTGTTGCGATGGCCGCGAAGGTGCTCGCCGATCTGATTCAGCGCGCGTTTGCCTTCCTCGGTGAGTTGAGCCGAGAAAGGCTCGAAAAGAATCGGCCCGCCCAGGGTGATCTCCATTCCGTCGCGAATCCGCCGCAGGCGGAAACTCTCCCCCTCCATGCCCTCCTCGCGGGT
>JAPKGY010000280.1 GCA_026647385.1 Phycisphaerae bacterium
CAGCTACGCCGGCATGCTCCACGCCGCCGAGACGGTGAACCGCACCCGCCTCGGCCGGGTGCGCCTGTGCGTCTCGGCCGGCGAGCCGCTCCCCAAGGCCATCTTCGAGTAGATGGCCGCCACCCGCACGGTCCCGTTGATCTCGCCCCGCAACGACTGAATCCGCGATTGCGTCTCCTCGAACCGGTCCAGAACCTCCCGCACCCCCTCGTGGCAGAGTTGCCCCTCGGGCGTCAGCAGGAAAGGCCGCTTCGAGCGGTCGATCAGTTGCACGCCGAAAAACTGCTCCAACTGGTGCACCGCCTGGCTCGCCGCCGACTGCGACACCTTGTTCAAAGCCGCGCCGCGCGAGAAACTCTGACAACGCACCACGTCGCAGAACACTTTGAGCGTTTCCAGGTTCATAACAACATATTATAATAAGCCTCCCTAATGTCAAGGCGCTCCTCCGAAACGATTCCTTATATCTATCGGCACCGAACCGCCCTTCCAAGCTCGCCTGCCCTCTCCACCCCACCGAGCCGTCTGCCCGCCGTCGTCCCATAAAGCCGCCCGAACCAAGCCGCCGATCGTGCGCCGGTTCCATCGCGGCTCGAGGACGGGTAAAACCCGCTTTTCGAACACCGCCGGAGCTTAATCCGGCAAGACCGGTTTCCGATAACTTCCTTGACCGCAAGGACGTACATGCGGACGGTCCTGACGATCCGCGGTTCACGGAGGAACTCGGCCGGTGGCATCGGAATGTGCTGTTGTCGTTCCGCTCCGCAACCAGGAGCAGAATCTGGCGAAGCTCCACGTGCGCCTCACGGCCACGCTGAAGCGTTTGGCCATCCCTTACGAAATCATCTACGTCGATAACGGCTCGACCGATCTGACTGCGTCGCTGATTCACGACCTGCACCTGGAGGATTCAGCCGTCCTGGGCATTATCCTGTCGCGACGCTTCAGCACCCAGGCGGCGCTGAGCGCCGGCCTTGAAGCGACCAGCGCCCGAGCGGTGATCACCCTGGACGAGAGTCTCGAGAACCCTCCCGAGGTCATCCCCCTGCTGCTCAACGCCTGGGAATCCGGTTACGAGGTCGTCTGGGCCCGTCGTCGTCGCCGATACAACATCGCCCACCGGACAGCCGGCTTCGTCTGCCGGAAGGTTCTCAGCCTGGTCAGTGAGATTCCGATTCCAGCCGAGACGGGCGAGATGGTGCTCATGGACCGCCGCGCGGTCGAGGAACTGAACGCCCTGCCCGAACGGACGCGGTTCCTCACCGGCTTGCGGAGCTGGGTCGGCTTCCGCCAGACGGTTCTGGAGTACCAGCACCTCCCGCGGATCAACACGCGAACGCTCCCGGTTCTTGCCCGCCAGATACGAACCGCCATCGAGGGCCTGCTCTCCTTCTCGAAAGTTCCATTGCGAGCGATCACGATTCTCGGGTACCTCGTCACCTCGCTGGCTTCGATCGGGCTGGTCGCGTCGCTGATCGACCCCCGTTTGGCCGGGCCCCTCGGCGAGGGCGCGGCCCTGCCGGGCGCCATCCTGGCGATGCTCGGCGGCGTGCAACTGATCTGCCTGGGAATCGTCGGCGAATACATCGCCCGTATCTACAGCGAAGTCCGCGGCCGACCGCTTTACGTCGTGCGCGAACGGGTCGGATTCTCGCCACATCCGCGGGCGGTGCGCAGCATCCTGCAGTTCCTGCCCAGCCAGAGCGCGTCAATCCAGGAAAACGCACAGCGGCGACTGCAGGAAGGCCGCGAGGAGTTGATGACGAAAACATGATGCGCTCCCGCTGTTCTCGACTGGCCTGTTCCGCGCAGGCGCATGCGACGGCTTTGTCGTATTCCGGAGCCCCGTGGTCTTGAGGACCTCCGACATGCGCGCCCCGGCCATCGCCATGGACCTCGAATCGCCTCGCGAAAGCCGGCCGGCTTCCTCCGTTCGCCTACAGCATGCGGTTTGCGCCGCCATACTCACCCTGCTGCCTTTCCTGGTCCATCTCCCGCTGTGGAGCCCCATAGGCCGGCACACGATCGGAATGGACTACCCCGATTTTCAGCCCGGCCAGCAACTGCTCTTTCTCCAGAGCATCCGCGACGGCTTTTTCCCGCTGTGGGCGCCGGGCGACGCAGGCGGTGTTCCGTTCGCCGCGTATTTCATCGCCCAGCAGTATTCCCCGCTGACCTGGATCATGGGACTGCTCGACGCCACGTACAACGGAGGACAACTCGATCTGCTCACCCTGCAACGACTCATTCTCCTCGGCGTCAGCGCCTTTTTCGTCTACCTGCTGACCCGAAGGCTCGGGCTGTCGGCGCTGCCGGGACTCGTGGCGGGTTGCCTGTTCGTCTTCAACCTGCGGATGCTCGACAACCTGCGCTATGGTTCCGCGCTCGATGCCGCCGTGTGGGTGCCGGTGCTCGTGTATCTGGCGGACCGCATGGCCGCGCGACCGACCCTGTCGCTCGTGCCCGCCTGCGCCCTGGTCCAGCACCTGCTTGTGGTCAGCGGCCACACCCAGAACGCCTTCTACGGCATCTGCTTCGCGGACGCCTGGTTTCTGCTGAGACTCTGGATTGCCCGCCCGGCTGCGGACGGCCGCGAGAGGACCGGCCTCATGTCGCCGGGACCAGGCGTGGATTGTTGCGGCGCGCGGGGGAGGTCCGTCGGGAGTCCGCCGCGAAATGGGGGCTGTCCCCTGCTTCCCAGACACCCACGCCGACGCCTTTCGCGCATCGGCTGCATGGCGGCAGCACAGGTGATCGGCCTGGGCCTGTCGTCTGCCCTGCTCATCCCCATGCTCCGCGAAATGGTCCCGCTCTGGACCCGGCGCGCGCTCGGCGGCACCGCCTACTACTACCAGGTCCACATGACCGGGCGCGATCTGCTCTGTAACGTGCTGTTCCCGTGGCTGGCGGACATCCATTCGGCCTTCTATGCCTCTCAATACCTGACGATCCTGCTGATCACCGCAGGCATCGCGCTTCTCGCGCGGCGGCGGGAAGCCCCCTTCGACGACCGCCGGCCTTTCCTGTTCCTGATCGTCGCGGTGGCGTTTTGCCTTCTCTACTCGCTCGGCCCGCTCACGCCGGTCGCGCCGATCGTCAACGCGATCGTCCCGGGCATCACGATGTTCCGCGCCCCCGCCAGGATCATGACCGTCGGCACACTGGCCGCCGCGATGACCGCCGCGTACGTCATCCAATGGCTGCTGGTCTCGCCCGCTGCGTGGAATCCCTTCCGCCGCGTCGCGATCGGAGCCGCTTGCGTCTACCTCGCGGCGGGCACGACCTTGCTGGCCGCCTGGATGGCGGGCAAGGCTCAATGGGGCGAGATGGTCCGGTATGCCCGCGAACTTCGCCTGCCCCTGCTCGGCGAGATCAACGAAAGCGCGCCGGTGCGGATTCAGAACCTCGATGCCATGATCCCGATGATGGCCGGCCTGATCGTGGCCGCCGCCGCGGTCGTCCTGGTGGCCGTCGTCCTGACCAACCGCCATCGCCTGTCGAGAACCGGCCTCATCGTGGTGATGGCGGTCGTCGGCCTGGTCGAGTCCGCCGTCTACCAGAGCCGCGGAACGTACACCACTCCGGGCAGATACTACACGCCCCATTCCGACCGCTTCCGGAGCGTGGACCTCTATCACGCCCGCCTCTTCGACAAAACGTCGCTGTTCACCTACGCCAAGCGCAGTCCGATCAAGTACGCCCTGCCCGACGGAAGTCTGCGGATGAAGTTCGACCTGCCCGGGCCGCTCTGCGAGTTTCTCCCGCAGGGCGGAGCGCCCGCATGGCGCATCTACTTTCAGAATGTCCGCGGACATGAGATCCCGCGTGCCTATCTCACGCCGCACGTCCGGCTCGTCCACGGTGAAGCACTGGCCGCCATCCGATCGCTCGATCCGTACGACGCGTGCGTGCTCGATCTGAACGATCCCGCCAACAGCCCGGCGGCCGACGACGCGGCGATCGCCGAACTCGCCCGCCCGGCGGATCCGGGAACCGATACCCGGGCGCGGTTCAGACAGCTCAACGCCGAGTTCGCGGTCGAGCAGTACACGCCCAACCGGACGGTCTTCCGGGTCACGGCACCTGAGCCGGCCTTCCTCAACTACAACGACATTCACTCGCCCGATTGGCAGGCAACGGTGGACGGGCAACCGGTCCGGGTTTACCGCGTGAATCACCTGTTCAAGGGCCTGCCGCTGCAGGCCGGCACGCATCGTGTTGCCTTTATGTACAACCCGCCGAGCACCTGGCGAGGGCTTGCCATCGCATTGGGGGCTTCTTGTCTGTGGCTCGCTCTGACCTGCGCCGCGGTGGCGGCTCGCCCCTCCCGCCGCATCGCCGTCGGCCTGGTCGTTCTCGCCGTCACCCTCCCCGCGGCCGCACGCCTCCACAGCCATCTCCATGCGATGGCCTACCGCGACGGTCTGATAAACTTCGACCCCAACGCCCCGCGCGCCCACACCCCCGACCGCGACGAGTACCTGGCCGCCCAGGCCACCCGGCCCTCATGATCCTCCGCAACCGGATACTGTCCGATAAACACACGGATGCCAGGCTCGCCCTTGACCCTCCGGGACCCCTAAAAAGGCCCCTGAATGTACTTCAGTCGGCCTGCCCAAAGTCCGCTAAACACTCCGTCCAGACAGTGAATACTGGCGAGGAATCCCATGCAATCGTCTGTTCTCGAACACATTCGATGTCCGAAGACTCTGCATCCGCTCGACCTCCAGATCGAACGGGCTGAGGGCGATGAGATCATCGAGGGATGTCTGACGGCAAAGCCCGACGGCGACGCACGCTCCGAAGCGGGTTCGGCCTACTCCATTCGAAACGGCATCCCCTCCTTCGCCGACACGGAGGTCCTGCGGACCCAGACGGTTCGGTCCTTCTCGCAGAAATGGGGCAAGCACGATTACTATCGCGAGCACACCAGCCGCTTCTATACCGACTGGTACCTGCAGCGCTACGGCTTCCAAACGCTCGACGGGCTCTCGGCGTTCCTGCAACCCTGCCGGTTCATTCTCGACGCCGGTACGGGCATGGGCCGCGACGCGAGCCTGTTCGCCTCGCGGTCCAACGCCACGATCTTCGCGGTCGACACCGCCCGCGAGGCGCTCGAGGTCGCCCGACAATCCGTCGCCCACCCGCGGGTCGTCTTCCTGCAGGCGGACATCAACCGGCTTCCGCTGCCCGACGAGTTCTTCGACTTCATCAGTTGCGACCAGGTGATCCATCACACCGCCGACCCGCGTCGGGCGTTCGAGAGTCTCCGACGCAAGCTCAAGACCGGCGGGCAGATCTGCTGCTACGTCTACAAGAAAAAAGCCGCCCTGCGCGAATTCACCGACGACCACGTCCGCCGGCAGATCAGCCACCTGCCGATCGACCAGGCCCTGACGATCTGCGAGAGCATCACCCGTCTGGGCAAGAGTG
>JAPKGY010000281.1 GCA_026647385.1 Phycisphaerae bacterium
CTCGACCTGGCGGGCATCGTCGTCCGCCGCGAGGGCAACATCCTCACGCTCAACGACCGCGTGCAGGTCGGCGTGGTCGAGGCGTGCAGCGGATTGTTGGCTCGGACAACGCCCCGCATCGCCCGATCATGATCCACCGGGCGCCGTTTGGCAGTCTGGAGCGGTTTGTCGGTATACTGATAGAGCACTTTGCCGGAGCCTTTCCGTTGTGGCTGGCACCGGTTCAGGTATACGTGGCGTCGATCAGCGAGCGCAGCGCGGAGTATGCCGCCCGGGTTCGCGATCATTTGGCGGCGGCTGACCTGAGGGTGTCGCTCGACGTGACGGCTGAGAAGATCGGGCCGAAGAAACACGAGGCCCGGCGGTTGAAGGTGCCCTACATTCTGGTCGTCGGCGAGAAGGAGGCGGCCGAGGGCACCGTGAACGTGAACGACCGGGCGGGGCGAAGCCTGGGCAACCTGCCGATCGAGGCGTTCGTCGCCCGGTGCCGGGAAGAGATCGATACGCGAGCGATCATGGACTCCTGACGCCCGCGTTCGCAGCGTGGGGCCGCGGGCCCCGAGATTTCATGGAGTGTTCGTAACAGCGAGGATAATGCCATAGCCCTGAGCCATCGCGTCAACGAGCAGATTCGGATTTCCCCGGTCCGGCTGATTGATCAGAACAACGAGCAACTTGGGCTCGTCCCCACGGATGAGGCCCTCGCCCGGGCCAGATCCGCCGGACTTGATTTGGTGGAGGTCGCTCCCAACGAAAGGCCGCCGGTTTGCCGGATCATGGACTATGGGAAGTTCAAGTATTCCCAGAAAAAGAAGAAGCAGAAGACCCACGAGCAGAAACTGAAGGAAGTCCGCCTCCGCCCGGACATCGGCGACAACGACTTGAACGTGAAACTCAACAAGGCCATCGAGTTTCTCGAGGAAGGCGACAAGGTTCAGTTCACCATGCTGTTTCGGGGGCGGGAGCGATTCCATCAGGACCTGGGCTACGAGATGTTCAAGGCGATCATCGAGCGGCTCGGCGAGCTCGCCAAGGTCGAGCGTCCGCCCCGCAACGAAGGCCGCCGAATCCTCATGGTCCTGACCTCGTCCAAGAAAAAGGTCTGACCGTTCCCGGATCTCCCTGCTATCATGACGGAGCGGGCGGATGTCCCGTGGGCCGCTGTCCCGGCCCGGGGCCGTCTCCCGGCAGTCACAGTCGGAAAGGAAACATTGTACCGATGGCAGATCTCGTTCCTCCACATGGCGGCGTCGCCCGCCCGATCAACCGGACCGTTCCCGCCGACCGGATCGAGCAGTTCCGGCGCGAGATCGAATCGCTGCCCGCCTTGCCGGTCAGCGACGCCGATCTTTCCAGCGTGTATCGCATTGGCGACGGCGGCCTCAGCCCCCTGACCGGCCCGATGACCAAGCCGGTCTACGACCAGGTGCTCCGCGACGCGCAGATCGCCTCCAACGGCCGGAAGTATGCCTGGACCATCCCCATTTCGCTTCCGGTCGCCAAGGACCTGGCCGACTCGCTGAAGACCGGCGCGAGGGTCAAGCTGGTCAACTCCGCCGGCGAGGCCATCGGTCGACTGCGCATCGACGACATCTTCCCCTGGGATAAGATGGCTTACCTCGAATCCGTCTACCAAACCGGGCGGACCGATCACCCGGGCGGACGGATGGTGCTCACCGACGATCGCGAGATGCTCGTCGGGGGCGAGATCGAAACGCTCCCTCAACCCAGGCATCCCGAATACGGCCAGTACGTTTTGCGTCCGGAAGAGACCCGCGCCCTTTTCACCCAGCGGGGCTTCCAGCGGGTCGTCGCCTTCCAGACCCGCAATCCGCTGCACCGGGCCCACGAATACGCCCTCGTCTATGGGGCAGAGGTCTTGACCCGCCAGGGCTTCTACACCGGGGTGGTGCTCAATCCGCTCATCGGCGAAACCAAGTCCGACGACGTCGACGCGGCCACGCGCATGCGCACCTACCGCGATCTCATCGAAGGCCGCCTGCTCGGTGAGGGCGACAAGGACGAGGAACTCTGGAAGAAGGTCGGCTACGACATCGACGACGTGGCCTTGCTGCTCGGGCTGGACATCAAGATGTTCTACGCCGGGCCGAAGGAGGCGGTGATGCACGGCATCTATCGCCAGAACTTCGGCTTCACGGATATCATCATCGGTCGCAAGCACGCCGACGCCCCGTACGACGACGGCAAGGACATCTGGGACCCGCTGGCCGCCCAACACATTTTTGACGGTCTCGACGGCCAATTGCAGATCAAGCCGGTCAAGGTGGGATTCGCCGCCTACTACGAGGAACTGGGCCGCGTGGGCCTGGTCGACGAGTGCAGCAAGAAAGGGTGGAAGCCCATCCCGATCAGCGGCCGAGACGTCCGCGACGCCCTGGCGGCCGGACGACTGCCGGACCCCCGGGTCATGCGGCCGTCGACCGCGCGCATCCTCATCGCAGCGGCCGGGGGCGCGAAACAGGGTTGATCGCCGATCGCGCATCGCTCGAGACGATCTCGAACCGCGGACGTCTGCGACCGGCCCTGGTCGCAAGGGGAACCCGTGGTCGACTTCAGATGCTTGTGTTGCGACGCGGAACAAGCGGTCCCCGTCTGCCCATACCGGATAGGCCATCGGCCGCACAGAAGGCTTTTCGGCGGTCGGAGTATCGTGAAATGCACGATGTGCGGCCTGATGCAGGTTTCCCCGGTCCCCCGGGAGGACGAACTCGCCCGCTTCTATGATCGGGAGTACCGGTCCGAAGGTTTCAACGCCAGGATTTCACTGGCCGACTACCCTTATGACTCGCGGGCCCGGATAAGCCGCGGTCGTTCGCTCCGCCGATTGGCGGAAAGCCACGCACCGCTCGGGGACGCGTCCGGGATTCTCGAAATCGGAGCCGGTTTCGGGCACAACTTGTGCGCTTTCCGCGAGAAATGGCCTGGGGCGCGAATCGTGGCCCTGGAAAACGATCCCTGCTGCCAAGACGCGCTCGCCAAGTCGTCGGCCGAGGTAGTACCCGCCTACTGGGGCGATCGGGCGACCGAACAACGCGTGGCGGCGGTGGGGCCCTTTCACCTGGTTCTCATGATCCACGTGCTCGAGCATCCCTGCAATCCCCGCGAATTCCTGGAACGCACGCGAAGCGTACTCAGCGACGACGGAATCGCCATCATCGAGGTGCCTTGCGCATCTCCATCGAGGATCGAGGCTGAAGATCACTCTCCGCACCTTTCCTTCTTCGATCCCTCGAGCCTCCGCTCGTTCCTGCAACGCTGCGGGATGCAGATCCTGTTTTTGGAAACCTGCGGACCACTCGAAACGCGTTCGACCGACCGGACGCCCCGAGCCCTGCTCGCCGGGCTGATGCCCGAGGCAGCCAAGAGGTTTTATCGACGGATCGTCCGCCGCCAAAGCCGGTCGGTTGCCCTTTCCTGGCCGGAACGATCCGACCCCGAACTCGTGCCCGTCCCATTCTATGCCCAATATGGCGGAAATCGGATCTGGTTGCGGGCTGTCGCACGCTTTGCTTCCGGAACCCCGTCGTCGTGAAACAGCCTTGCACCGGACCGCACCGTCGGCCATCCCGGGCACTGGCCCGCCGGCTTTTGCGGGAGGCTTTCCTGAACTGCGAGGGATGAGAAGGCCGGCCGGCGGCGGCCCCCGCTACTTGCGCGCGCACGCGCACACCAGATAGCGCCAGGGGGCGGGGATCGCCGGTTCGATCACCATGTCCACCAGATGCAGGAGGCGTCGTTGCGTTTCCGACCGGCCGAGCGTCGATAAAAAGCCCGTATAGACCAGTTCTTTCTCGCCGAAGATGGACAGCAGATCGTCAATCTCCGCCGGCGTCAGGTACCGCCACTCCCGACCCCAGCGCACGAACTTGCGCCGCAGCCACCCGTGCAAAGCCGACCCCGCCATGTTCTCCGCGAACAGAAGCATGCCGCCGGGTTTGAGGACGCGGTGCATCTCGCGCACCGCTCGCTGTTGTCGGTCGTAGCCGCCGTCGCAGGCCACGCCGCCGAGGATCGATTTGAAGGCTACGAGGTCGAACGACTCGTCCGGCTGATCGATGGCCGTCGCGTCGAGTCGGGCATAACTCACGCGATCGGCCACACCCCGGCGCCGGTGCAAGTCCATCGCCTTCGGGGAGGGATCGCCCACGTCCGAGCACACCACCGAGGCGCCTTTCATCGCGAAGTACAAGGAGATGCCGCCATGCCGTGCGCCCAGATCCAGGACCCGTTTGCCGGCCAAGTCTCCGATGTGACGGTCCCACACGACCAGAGCCTTTTTCCAGGACTGGATGTCCCATTCAAGGATGTCCGCCAAAAGCCGCCGGTCGTACATGTGCGTCGCGTCCCCTGGCCGTCCCGCGCCGTGCGTCGATCCTGGCCCTGTGGCCCGGATACCCTCGAAGTTGGGTGGCGAGGCTCGTCGATCCGGGTGGCATGGGTCGCCACGACGGGTCGCCGTGGCGAGCTGACTTGCTAGCCCGTGGCGTCCAAGAGCAAGACACGGGCTAACAAGTTAACCCACCCAAGCCCGCCGGTCCATGCCACCTCTCTACGGATACACACCTGTGGCCCTATGCTAACGCAACCGGTCGCCGGCGAGCAACTCGCGGGACCGGGCCGGCCGCCTCCCCAGGGTACGCAACATGCAGCCGTCAAACCGTGGAGCGGCCGGCCGGGGCCCGTGTGAAATTCGGCGGCGGACCGAGAGGTCGTCCTCGCGGCTGGGCCGAGCGGGCCGGAAACCCGGGCGACTCCCCTCCTTACGATGACATCTGTGTGTCTCTCTATCGCCATCCGGCGATCCCTCCGGGTGGAGGTCGCGCAAGGGCGTCAAAACAGCGCCTCCGCCCAGGCCGGTCGCACCCGGAAAACGCCTGCGTCGCGAACGCCGCATTCCCGCTGACCCCACTCCTCCTCGCGGACATTTCCCTTGCAAATGGCCGCCGGGTTGCTATACGATTGGCCCCGCCATTCGCCTATAGTAAAGAGGCTCAGGTTCGGGCGCCCCTCGCGGGGCCGGAGCAAATGAATGACTACCCTTCGTGACAACATCTGGAAGGATACCGTGGCGCGCCTTGCTCTCGGGGCGCCTCTGGCGGTGCCTCCACGGGCTTCCCTCCGGCAGGCCATCGCCGCGATGCGTCAGGCCTGCACGGGCAGCATTCTGGTCTGCGACGGTCTGAACCTCGTGGGGATTTTCACGGAACGCGACCTGGTCAAGCGGGTGCTGATCAAGAACCCCGTTCTGGAAAGCCCCATCAGCGAGTACATGACCCCGCGCCCGGTGACTGTCCTGATTTCGGACACCATCGGCTGGGCCATCCGTACCATGGTCGAGGGGCATTACCGGCATCTGCCCGTCGTGGACGAGCGCGGGCAACCGGTGGGTATTCTATCGGTGAAGGCTAT
>JAPKGY010000282.1 GCA_026647385.1 Phycisphaerae bacterium
GGAGCTTCCCCCTCGATTTCTCCGCCTCCTCCCTCGACGAGTTGACGGGTCGTCTTTCAGAAGGTTTTTATACCACTGGACTCAAGGCCCGGGGAGATCCGCGGCTGCTGCGGGTGCTGCTGACCAACCTGCTCGGAAACGCGTGGAAGTTCACTGGTAAGACCCCGGACGCCCGCGTAGAATTCAAGAAGGAGCAGATGGACGGGCAACCCGTCTATTGCGTGTGCGACAACGGAGCCGGTTTCGATCAGCAATATGCGTCCAAGCTGTTCGGCGCGTTCCAGCGGCTGCACGCCGCCACCGAATTCGAGGGAACGGGCATCGGGCTGGCCACCTCACAGCGCATCGTACACCGCCACGGCGGCCGAATCTGGGCGGAGGGAGAGGTGGGCCGAGGCGCCACCTTCCGATTCCGCCTCGAATGACCGCGGAGGGCCCGCGATATGCAGAGCCGCTTTATCCTGCTGGTCGAGGACGATCCCGACGACGTGGAACTCACGCTCCGGGCATTGAAGAAAAACAACATCGGCAACGAGGTGGTGACCGTCGGCGATGGCCAGCAGGCGCTGGATTACCTTTTCGCCCGAGGGGCGTACGCGGATCGGAACCCCGCCGAGTTGCCCCTCGTGGTGCTGCTGGATCTGAAGCTGCCGAAGGTCGACGGCTTGCAGGTGCTCAAACAGGTCCGGGAGAACGAGCGGACCCGCTATCTGCCGGTCGTGATCCTCACCTCGTCGAACGAGGAGTCCGACCTGGCGAACGGATACCGGCTCGGCGCGAACAGCTATATCCGCAAGCCCGTCGACTTCGTCCAGTTCGTCGACGCGGTGCGGCAAATGGGCTTGTATTGGCTGATCCTGAACGAGGCGCCCCCCACGGGGCTTTGACCGATGGACGGTCCCGCGAGAACGCTGAACATCCTGATCGTCGAGGACTCCCCCGACGACGCCGAGCTGCTGCTGCTCGAGCTGAGGCGGCACGGAATGCAGGTGCGGTCGAGGCGGGTGGACACGGCCGAAGCCATGCGCCAGGCCCTGGCCGCCGAGCCATTCGACCTGATCCTGTGCGACCACACCATGCCGCGATTCGACTCCCCACAGGCTCTGCGGATCGCCCGGGAAGCCGACCCGGACATACCGTTCATCATCGTCTCGGGGACCCTGGGTGAAGAACACGCCGTGGCGGCCATGCGCTCCGGTTGCCACGACTACATCATGAAGGACAACCTCAAACGCCTCGCGCCGGCCGTCGAACGCGAACTGCGCGAGGCGGAGGTCCGCCGAGCCCGCAGCCGGGCCGAGCAAGACCTGCGACGGACCACCAACATCCTCGACAACATCCTGGCCTCCGCCAGCGAATTCGCGATCGTGGCGATCGACCGCGACCGCAAGGTCCTGCATTGCAATCCCGCCGCCGAACAACTCCTCCGCGTCGACGCCCGCCGGGCAGTCGGCGCCGACGCCGAGTCCGCGGGCATATTCCGGGCGGTCACGGCCGAAAGTCCGCAGGAAGTGCTTGAGGTCGTGGACGAAGCCGGCAAGTGGGTCTGCGAACGGCAGATCCCCGGCGACGGGGGGCATCGGTACCTGCGATCGGTGATCATGCCGATGCGCGATGAAGCCGGCAAGGGCATCGGATACGTCCTCTTCGCCGCGGACGCCACCATCCAGAAGGAGGCGGAACGCCAGCAGCGCCAGCTCGAACTGGAACTGCTGCACGCCCAGAAGCTGGAAAGCCTCGGGGTGATGGCCGGCGGCATCGCCCACGACTTCAACAACCTCCTGGCCGTCATTCGCGGAAACATCGAGTCCCTGGCTTCGTCCCTCGAGGACAGCCCCGCCAACCGCGCAGCCATCGACAACCTTCAGACGGCGATCGGGCACGCCATCGCTTTGACGCGAGGTCTGCAAACGTTCAGCCGGCCTCAGCAGCGCGAGATCCGGATCGTCGACGCGAACGTCGTCATCCGGGAAGCCTACGATCTGATGCGCCGCGTGCTGCCCAAATCCATCCGATTCCAGTGCGTCCCCGACGCCCGGCCCTGCCTCATCTCGGCTGACAACGCCCAGCTCCAGCAGGTCCTGATCAACCTCTGCATGAACGCGCGGGACGCCATGCCCAACGGAGGGTGCCTCACGATCGAAACCGCCCGCCTGACGGACGCACAGCTCCCGCCGGCTACACGCGAGAAGATCTCCGCAAAGCACTTCGTCCGCATTCGCGTGACCGACACGGGCTGCGGAATGGAACCCGCCGTCATCGAACGAATCTTCGACCCCTTCTTTACCACCAAGGCCAAGCATCTGGGAACGGGCCTCGGACTGGCCATGGTCTACCGGATCGTGCAGGCCCACCACGGCTCAATCGAGGTCACCAGCACCCCGGGCCGGGGAAGCCGATTCGACGTCTATCTCCCCCTCCAGGATCAGACGGTGGACGAACCGGCCGGCTCAAGGCCCGGAGATGCCCCCGCCTCCGCGTGCGTGCTCCTCATCGACCATCAGGAGATGGTCGCGGGCCTGCTCAAAACCCTGCTCGAGCAACGCGGCTGTTCCGCCATTATCTGCCGGACGGGACAGGAAGCGCTGCGACAGATCTCTCCCGAGCACAGCCCGCCCGCCTTGGCCATCGTCAGCCAAAGCCCCGGCGACATGACCGGCATCGAGTGCATCGAACGGCTCCTCAGTCAGTACCCGAATCTCAAAGGGCTGCTCATCGGAGAACCAGCCCCCCTGCCGGAGAAACTGCGAAACCAGGTACACGTCGTCCCCCAACCGTGTGCGGCCGGAATCATCGTCGAACGAGCCCTCCATATACTGCACGAAGCCTCCCCCCCCCCCAACCCCTGAACCGTCCAGCAACGTCGATCGCCCCCCCCGCAAGGGCCGACACGCGCCCCGCAAGGACCCATACGCGTACCACAAAGAGTGAAAAACGCGCATCACAAAGATCGAAACGCGCGCCAGAAAGAGCCGCGGCCATTCCCCATCGAAAGGACGCGCAAGACACGTGCAGACTGGGCGTGAGCGGTGAACGAGTCGCACTCGCTACTCGGACCGATCGCGTGAAATGCAGGTCAGGGCTCGACCAGCCCCTCGCGAATGGCAAACCGCGCCAGCTCGACCCGATCGTGGATGTCGAGCTTGGCCATCAGCGAGGCCTTCTGCTTGTCAGCCGTCTTGTAGCTGATCCCCAGAACGGTCGAGGCCTCCTTGAGGCTCAGGCCCCGGGCCAGAACCCGAAGCAGCTCCCGCTCGCGCGGGCTCAGCAGGCTGAGCCGGCTCTTCGGCGGATTCTCCAGGCGGATCTCGCTCCCCTCCACCACCAGCCGGCTCATGACTTCCGGAGAAAAGTGAATGCGACCTCCAGCCACGTTTCGGATGGCACCGGCCAGTGCGGTCATGCCCTCGTGCTTGATCACGAAACCGTTCGCCTTGACCCGCAACGCCTGCTCCAGGTGCTCGTCGTGCTCGTACGCGGTGACCAGGATGAACTTCGTGTCCGGCACCCGCGACCGGATGATCTGAATGGCATCGAAACAGCTTACCCCGGGCATGTCGATGTCCATGAGCACGATGTCCGGCCGAAGCTCGATCACCTTGCTGATCGCTTCGTCCGCGTTCTCAGCCGTGCCCACGACGCTGAAATCCCGCTCGCGCGCCAACATGCCGCTAACGCTGTCACGAACAAGACAATGGTCGTCCACCACCAGAATGCGCACAGGCCGCGTGGAAGTCGCCTCGGTCACAGGGATACTCGCCATTGATCGCCCTCCGCGTCCTCGAAAAGAACACTCAGGCAGAGAAATGATACTACTTGCTTCCCCCCTGCCACCTCATAAAGTATATCACCGCAATGGCGGAGCGGCAACGTAATTCAAAACAGCACCGCACCGGTGCGTGACCACTCCGCTTGTTCGACATCGGACCGCGTACCCTGGGCCGCCTGGAACCGCATGCCAAACGCGGCATGGGTTCCGGCGCGCCGGGATCAGCCCGTGGCCCCCACGATCACCCGGACCCCGGACGCGGCCATGCGTCCAATCCGACCGCCCTTCAGCACCCCACACATAAATGCTCGTACACTTGACTCCAGCGCGACCCAAGCTCGGTCAAATCCGCGTGAGCGCGCACCCAGCGATGAGCGGCGGCGCCCATCCGTCCCGCCCGTGTCGGGTCCGCCAACAACGCCAGAACCCGATCGGCAATCTCTCGTGCCGAACGCGCCGTCGCCAACAGGCCCGTCTGACCGTCCCGCACAAGGTCCCGGCTGCCCGGGACGTTGGTGGCTACAATCGGCAGCCCCGCCGCCATCGCCTCCAGCAGCGCATTGGGCAGCCCCTCCGTGCGGGAACAGAAAAGAAACAGGTCGGCCGACCGCAGCAGTCGAAACACGTCCGACCTTTGCCCCATCATCAAAACCGCGTTTTCCAGAGCATGGGCCCGGATCAGCCTTTCGATCTGGGATCGATAAGGCCCCTCGCCCACCAGAACCAGCGCCGCCGCGCGAGAACTGAGCACGAGCCGGAACGCTTCGAGCATCTCCTCGAAACCCTTGACCGGATCGAGCCGACCGACCCACAGAATCACCGGTCTGTCCGTCGGCCAACCGAGCGCCTCACGCGGAATCGGCTCCGCCGACCGGATCGCGGCGACGTCGACCGCCCCCCATTCGCACCGCAGCCGCGAAATCGGAACGTGCGCGCACAGACGCAGGTGCTCGATCACCGAAGGAGAATTGCCGATCTCCCAGCGGCACAACCGGCACGTCAGATTGTCGAGCTTCAAATGCCATTTCCGCTCGATTTCAGCCGTCTGGATCTCGCAAAGGATCCGCCGCGGGGAAATACCTGTCAGAGGCCCCACCACCCGGGCAGCCAGGTTCGCGTGAAAAAGCAGGGCGTGGAGAACGTCAGGCGAGGTCGCCCTGAGCAGCCGGGCCAGCCGCCACAGCGCCGCCAGATCGCGCGCCGACCGGGCGCCGCAGCCGGCCACCGGCACCCCGGCCTCCTGGAGCATCCGCCCCACCGGCCCGGGGCTCGCCAGCGAAATCACCCGCGCGTCGAAACGTTCGCTCGGCAGACGCGTCACCAGTCGATAGAGGTGCAACGGTACGCCGCCGACCTCGAGATCGGTGATCAGGTACGCAACCCGGATCCGCCGGCTGGACCGACCGCAAGCTCCCCGCCCCGACGTTAACGGCCTGCCTTTATCCATCCATGACCGCCCGAACATTCCCGCCGTGTTCCGTCAGAAGGCGTCGAGCCGTCTCGAAATCGACCTTCCGCAGGTGCATCACGATCGCGATCTTCACCCGCCCTTTCGCGGCGTGCAGAAGTTCCAGAGACTTCTCCCGGTCCAGACCGGTGATGGCCGCGATGATCCGCGCGCCGCGGTCGACCAGCTTGCGATTCGCGTAGGCGTTC
>JAPKGY010000283.1 GCA_026647385.1 Phycisphaerae bacterium
ACTCGCAAGGAGCCTACGACCTGACGATCAGGGCGATCGAGATCTCCGAGCGATGGCGGATCCCCGTGATGCTGCGGTTAACAACCAGGATTTGCCACTCCAAAACCATTGTGGCGCGGCGGTTGCCGGCCGGGCCGGGCAGAGTGCCGAAGTTCGAACGGGACATTCAGGGCCGAGTCATGATCCCGTCGAATGCCCGGCCTGCACACCGGCGGTTGCGGCAGAAGCTTTCGGAGATCGACGCCTGGAACGAGACGTCTGATCTGCACTCCGTGCGCAACGCTGACAGGAGGCTCGGCATCATTACCTCCGGCGTTGCGTACATTCATGCCTTGGAGTCGGCACCCGAGGCGAGCTTCCTCAAGCTGGAGATGACCTACCCGCTCCCGATGGAGGCGATCCGGCGGTTCGCATCGAGCGTCGAGCGGTGTGTCGCGATCGAGGAGGGCGATCCGTATCTCGTCGACGCCGTCCGGGCGGCGGGGACCCGGATCGAGGGCAAGCCGGAGATGTATCGCTTCGGCGAGTTGAACGTGGACCGCGTGCGGCGCATTCTGGCCGGCGATACGTCGGCGGAGCCGGCGCCGCCGCGAGGCAAGCCCCCGGCGTTGTGCAATGCCTGCCCGCATCGGGTCGCCTTTGCGGTCCTCGGGAGGCTGAATTGTATCGTGGCGGGCGACATCGGCTGCTACACGTTGGGCGTGCTTCCGCCGTTCGAGGCGATGGACACGTGCGTGTGCATGGGCGCGAGCATCGGGGTCGGGCTGGGCTTGCGTCACGTCCTGCCGCCCGAGGAGGCCCGTCGGGTCGTCAGCGTCATCGGCGACAGTACGTTCGTTCACGGCGGCATCACCGGGCTGGTGGAGATGGTGTATAACCCGCCGAAGACCGGACACGTGGTATTGATCCTGGACAACGGGACGACGGCCATGACCGGCCTGCAGGAGCATCCGGGCACCGGGCGAACGCTCGATCATCAGGGGACGGGGCGCGTGGTGATGGAGGATCTGGCCCGCGCGCTGGGGATTGCGAGCGTGTACGTTACGGACCCGGCCGGCGACGCGGCGGGCTTCGAGAAGCTGTTGTCGGACTGCCTGGCTCGGGAGGAACTGGCGGTGATTGTCGCCCGGCGGCCTTGCCTGCTGGCGGCCGGCAAGATCAAGCAGTACGAGAAGGAACTGGCGGACCCCGCCAATGCCTGCGATTGTGAATCGGGGACGTGCTCGTATACGACCGTGGGCGATCCTGGGGCGCCCATCAACACGAAACACCGGGCGGGTCGCCACGGCGAGTCGCGGCGGCGACCTGAAGCCCTTGACCCACGGCGCGGGCGTATGCCCGGACAAAGCCGCTTGGCGGCGAGTCGTGTGTCAAGGGAATCCCGCGGCTCTTTAATGTCGCACGATCGCGCACGGTCATTCGGCATGAGCGATCGGATCACGAACATCGTGTTCGCGGGTCTGGGCGGGCAGGGCGTGCTGAAGGCGTCGGACGTACTGGCCCAGGTGGCGTTCGATCACGGGCTGGACGTGAAGAAGAGCGAGATTCACGGCATGGCCCAGCGCGGCGGCTCGGTGACGAGCGACGTGCGGTTCGGCCGGCAAGTGCTCAGCCCCATGGTGCCGGCGGGGCAGGCCGACTACGTGGTCGTCCTCGCGCCGGAAGAGGTTGAGAGCAGCCGGCGACATTTACGGGAGGGCGGCGTGCTGATTCCGCCCGATGCGGTGCCGATGGAAAGGCTCCCGCACGCCCGAAGTCTGAACGTCGCATTGTTGGGTGTGCTGAGTGCGTACATGAGTTTTTCGGTCGACGAGTGGACGGCGGCCATCAAGGCGAATTTGCGGGCCCGGCTCCACGAGGTCAATCTGAAAGCGTTCGAGCTCGGCAGGCAGGCGGCGGCTCGATCGGAAGAGGGCAATGGGGAGAACTGACGATGTGCAAACGGTCCAATTGTCCGCCCGGGGGTTGCCTGCCGGCCAGTCCGCCTGACTGCATGACGATCCCGCAACTGCGCGAGCTGCAACTGCGGCGCCTGCAAAACGTGGTGTCCCGGGCGTACGACCGCGTGCCTCTGTTTCGCAACCGCATGAACGAACGGGGCCTGACCCCGGCGGACATCCGCAGCCTCGACGACGTCGTGAAGCTTCCTTTCACCGAGAAGGTGGATCTTCGGGATACGTATCCGTTCGGCCTGTTCGCCAGCGACATGGCGGACATCGTTCGATTGCACGCGTCGAGCGGCACGACGGGCAAGCCCATCGTGGTGGCGTACACGGCCGAGGACATCAAGGTCTGGGACAGCGTCATGGTGCGAGCCTTTGCCTGCTGCGGGCTTCACCGGGGCGACGTCGTCCAGAATGCATACGGTTACGGTTTATTCACGGGCGGGCTGGGCTTCCACTACGGGGCTGAGGCTCTCGGGGCGACGGTGATTCCGATCTCCGGCGGCAACACCGATCGACAGATCATGATCATGAGGGACCTGGGCACGACGGTGATCTGCTGCACGCCGAGCTATTTTGTTCACCTCACCGAGCGCGCGGGTGAGATGGGCATCGACATGAAGCAGCTTCCGTTGCGGGCCGGCATGTTCGGAGCCGAGCCGTGGTCCGAGGGGATGCGCCAGTACATTGAGACGCGTACGAACATCAAGGCATTCGACATCTACGGCCTGTCGGAGATCATCGGCCCGGGCGTGGCTGTCGAATGCCTGGGCCGCGACGGCATGTTCGTGTTCGAGGACCACTTCTATCCGGAAATCGTCGATCCGAAGACGGGCGAGCCGCTCCCCGAGGGCCGGGAGGGCGAGCTGGTCCTCACCACCCTCAGCAAGCAGGCCATGCCGATGATCCGCTACCGCACGCACGACATTACCGCCTTCGTGGACGGGCCGGTCGATTGCGGGCGGACTCTCCGGCGAATCCGGCGGATCAAGAACCGCAGCGACGACATGTTCATCATTCGCGGCGTCAACGTCTTTCCGTCGCAGATCGAGGCGGCCATGCTCGCCATCGACGGCACGCTGCCGCATTACCAGATCGTGCTGACGCGGACCAAGGGGCTCGACGAGGTCGAGGTGCAGGTCGAGGTGACCGCGGAAATCTTCAGCGACACCGTCGGGGCGATGCAGGCGTTGCAGCAGAGGCTGGCGTCGGCCATCGAGCGTACGGTGAACATCCGCGTCAAGGTGAGGCTCGTCGAGCCGAACACGATCGAACGCAGCCAGGGCAAGGCCAAACGCGTGATCGACAAGCGGCGGATTTGACCGATGGCGGTCATGAAATGCCGCAGGCGGTCGCGGCCGGGAGAAGTGATATGAAGATCCACCAGTTGTCGTTGTTCCTGGAGAACAAGCCTCGACATCTCCGCGTGCCGACGAAGGTGCTCGCGGACGCCGGGATCAACATCACGACCATGTCGCTTGCCGACGGCAAGGAGTTCGGCATTCTCCGCCTGATCGTGCAGGACTGGGGCCAGGCCAAGGAGGCGCTGGAGAAGGCCGGCTGTGCGGTGAAGGTCAGTGAAGTGGTGGGCATCGAGGTGGCGGATCAGGCCGGCGGCCTCGACCGCCTGCTTGCCTCGATCGAGGAGGCCGACCTGAACATCGAGTACGTCTATTCCTTCACCGCCCGGCGGGGCGACAAGGCCGTCCTGGTCTTTCGCTTTACGGAGCCCGACCGCGCGATCGAAGTGCTCCGGAGTAAAGGCATCTCCGTGGCGACCGAACTCGAAGGCTGAGCGGGTGTGTGAGGAGCGCGGGGATCGTGCCCGTTTTGTGGTGCAGGCCCGCTGAAGCGAGGTCTCGCCGTGGCGGACTTCCAGTCTGCACAGTGCAGCCCAGTCGCCCCGGCGACTCACCTGCGGAAAGATGGCTGCACCACAGAACCCGGTTGCTCACACATCCTCTGAGATTACCGGCTCGCCTGGGTGGCCGGAGCGCTCGTCGGCGGGTTGGCTTTCAGGTCTTTCTCGTACTGTTCGAGGCGCCCCTTCAGCATGGCGATGAGTTGCTCGTCCTTGGCCAGCGCGACGGCCTTGCGCTGCAGTTCAACCGCCTCCTGGCGAGACCCCTCCTGCCATAAGACGTTGGCGTAGGTGTCCAGGATGGAGGCGTTTTTCCCTTCGGTGACGTCGAAGGCCATCTTGGCGGCGGCCTTGGCCAGCGCCAGATCGCGCGTCTTGAGCATCGGAAGCGAGAGAATGTTCCATGCAAGCAGGTCGAGCACTTCGGGGGTTTTGGCCGCCAGCTTGAGCACGTCCTTGCCCAGCTCGCCGGCTTTGTGGTTCAGGTCCTTCTTCTGATCGGTGTTCTCGGTGTGGTCGGCCTCGATCGCGGTCTCGAAGTACTTGACCAGGGCCGTGCGCGCCTTGAGGTTGTAGGTCCCCGCCAGGCACTGCTCCACCACCTGATCCAGGCCGGCCAGGGGCGAACCGTGCCAGGCCAGCAGACCGTCCTTGTCGATCACGCACGAATACGGAATCCCGTTCACGCCCAGGGCGGCCATGTAGGATCGAGCGGTGTTGTTCGCCTTGTCCAGGGCGACGGCGAAATCAGCCTTGTCACCCATCCGCTCGATGAATGACTTGACCAGCGACGCAGGCTCGTCGCTCATGGCGACCGCGATCACGACGAGGCCCTTGTCCTTGTACTTTTTCTGCAACTCGCTGAGGTGGGGCATGCTCATGCGGCAGGGGCCGCACCACGTCGCCCAGAAGTCCAGAACGAACACGTTCTTGCCTTTGCCCTCCTGGAGGTCGTACGGCCCGCCGCGGATCCAGCTCACGCTGATCGGGGGCGCTTTGTCTCCGACCTGGAGTGCGGACGCGGGGCCTGCAACCAGCGCCACGCCTGCCAGACAAATGAGTATCGATGTCCGCTTGAGCATGCTTCTTCCTCGATCGGCGACAAAGGTACCTCCGTCGCCTCAATGGCGACGCAAGCCCCGCAATTCTATCGCATCCGCACGCGCAAGGCAAAAAACAGGCCTCATGGGCCGTCGCCGAGGCGACCCATGCCACCCGCATCAGCGAGCCCCGCGACCCGACGATCGGATGCACCCCTGCCCAGGTCAGGCACCGTGGGATCGGATCGATTCACCGATGTCGGCCAGCAGGGCGTCCACGTCCGCGTCGGTGGTGTCCCAGGAGCACATCAGGCGGGCGCCGCCGACCCCGATAAACGTATAGAACCTCCAACCTCTGGCCTCGAGATCGTCGGCCACGCCCGGCGGGAACCGCACGAAGACCGAGTTGGCCTGCCGTGGAAAGAGTATCCGGACCTGCGGGATCGCCCGCAGACCCTGCTCGAGGCGGGCGGCACACGCATTGGCGTGTCCGGCGTGCCTGAGATACGCCCCGTTCTCCAGAATGGCTGCCCACGGGGACCGGAGGCCTTTACGAGGCCGGTATCCGGGGATTCCG
>JAPKGY010000284.1 GCA_026647385.1 Phycisphaerae bacterium
GGCCTTGCCCGACTCGAAGGAATCGCCGTCACCGATGAGCAGGTTGCCGTCGGTCGCGGTCGCGCTGCCCACATCGGACAGGTCAGCCAAGCCCAGCTGCTCGGCCACCGCCTCCTGCAGGCTGCGCAGGAGTACCTTCACCCTCGTCGCGCCGGCGATCGCCGATTCGACACAGACGCCGAAGTAGACGTCCGTCGACGTCTTGGTGGCCTTGTTCGTGGTGTTGTTCCAGCGAACCGCGTCCCCGAGGTCGATCGCCAGGCCATCGGTCTTGGCGATCTCGAACACGCCTCGCGCAGCCAGCGAACCGAGTTCGTTGGCCGCGATCGGCACGTTGGCTACGAAGCACACCTTCCCAACCACCACAACCTCGCCGGCCGCCACAGCGGATGCAGGCGTGTAGTCGATCCGATCGCCGACGTTGAGATACCTTGCTTCCATCGTTGGTCTCCTCATGAGCAGGCGGAATCACTCCAGCCTGCGGACTCAGACTTTCCTTATCACGCCGCGCCCTTGCTCTTGATCCCGCCACGCGGATCCTGCAGGGCCCCGCCGAAATCGTGATAACCCCGCATCTTGATCCCGAGCACGTTGAAGTCCGCCTCGGCCGTTTCGATCGTGGGACTTTCTTGCCCATTCAGGAACGCCACCTCGATCACCGGCAGGTCCCCCGGATCAGCCAGCAGATACCAGGCCTTGTCCGAGTGGCCGGTGTAGTGGCTGTTGGCCAGATAGCGGCTCACCTCGACGCGGAACTTGCCCTGGTGCGGGTTGTTGACCGGATACTTGGTGTTCGCCGTCGTGTCGCGGATCTCGACCGCCTTGTAGAGTTGCGTGCCATAGGCACTCAGCGACGTGGGCACCACCAGGATGGCCGGCATGATCCCGATCGGCTTGCCGTCGGAGTCCACCTGGTCCAGGAAGGCCTTCTCAGCGTTGGTCAGGCTGTCGATGGACAGGGCGGTGTCAGCGCCCTCGATATAGTTGCGGTTGCCGCTGGTGAAGAATGCGCTGTTGTCCAGGAAGATGGTCCAGACCACGTCGTTGATCTTCAGGCCGCTGCCGCGACCGAGCTTGCGGGGCACGGTCGTGATCGCGCCGAGGTCGTCGTTGATGATGTCCCGCCGGTCGATTGCGAGCATCAGGCCGTAGGTGTCGGCCTGGTTGCTGTAGGTCTCCTGCCCCAGCGTGCCGTGCTTGAGTTCGCCGCCCGGGGCCACGCGCTCGTACTGATCGATGCCGATCAGCCGGTAGCTCGTGACTTTCTTGAAGTCCGACACGTTGCGGACCGCGCAGATGTTTCGCCAGGTCCGCTCGACGGAGAAGAATCCCTCGAGCAGGAACTTGTTGGTCACGTTGGAGAGGATCCCGCTGATGTCGACGGTCGAGAACCCGGCCTGGATGTCGCCCTTGAACGCGAACCGCAGGACCGATCGGCTGTCGCGGAAGTTGCGGCCGGTGTACCCGTTGGCCCACGCGGCTTCGAGCAGCAGCTCCTGCAAACCGATGCCGCCCCGGAACCGCTTATCGGCCAGGTCCAGCGTGCGCGGCTCGAACATCTTGTCCACGCCCTGCAGGCCGGCGGTCAGCATGCACGCGGCCTCCAGCACCGTGCCGGTCACGGCGCTGTCGGACATGTGCATGGCCGGGGCCGTCGGGCGGCTCGCTCGCAGGACCTCCAGCTCGCACCGGGTGGTGTCCCACCCCTCGGCGATCGCCTTGGCCTCAATCTCCGCGTGCTTGCCCGCGCAGATCCGGCGGACGCCGGCAATGCGCTGCGTCTCGGCCGCGGCCTCGGCGCGCATCTGCGTCACGAGGTTCGCAGGCGGAGGCACGGAAGTCGCCGCGTTCGCCTCTCCGCCGGCCTCGACCGTTTCGGTCCCTGCGGTTTCCATCGTCGGCTGCTCGGTCGTGGCACTCACCGACTCGTGATTCTTGTCCCCAGTCTCCATCGTTCGCTCCTTGTGTTCTGCCGCTCGTGCGGCCACTTGTGCACTCGTGTTGCCGTCCGCCCCCAGGTCCACGAAGCTGATCTCGCCCAGCGTCGCCTTGCGGATCACGTTGACCGGGCCGGTAAACTCCCGCCCGTTCACCAGGGCGAGCTGGTTCTCCTTCACGAACTCGAACTCATCGACGCTCGCGCCGACCGACGCCTGCCAGGGGAAGCCGTTCCGTGACGAGATCACGACCTCCTTGGCCATCGGCGTGTCCCGCGAGACCACACCGGCGGCGATGAGCTGGCCGTTCTCGACGCGGATCGCGTCCGTGTGACCGACGCCATTGTTGGCGTCATGCCCGAACCGGATCGGCCGGTTCTGCGACGGGACCGCGAGGCCCGCCAGGTCGATCACCACCGGATACCGCCAACCGGCGATCCGCATCGGCCCGCCCGTGTACGCGACCATCCGGAAACGCGGCAGCCCCGGCTTGCCGTCGCCAGCCTCGGCGGCCTCGATCTCCATCCGGGCCACAAGCTCAAGCGGCCCGACGGCGTTCTGCGGGTTGCTCTTCATCGTTCGTCTTTCTCCTGCACGGGTTGCGGACTCGCCGTCGCCAGCGTCAGCCCGAGTTCCTCCATCAGCGCCACTTCCTTGGCCCGCTGACGGATCTCCACTTCCCAATCCCGCCCCTGACGGGCGTACTCGTTCGCAATTGTGGTCGTGTGATTGGCCAGTCGCGTGGCCTGGGCGCTGGCTTCTTTGGCCGGGTCCACGTGCTCGTGGCCGTCCCAGAACCACTGGTGCTGCAGTTCGCGGAAGGCGAGTGCCCGCACACTCACAGGCA
This sequence comes from Phycisphaerae bacterium, assembly GCA_026647385.1. Taxonomy (GTDB): domain Bacteria; phylum Planctomycetota; class Phycisphaerae; order UBA1845; family PWPN01; genus JAPKGY01. The sequence goes on from JAPKGY010000284.1 coordinate 2,785, forward strand.
GGTAGCCTGAAATCAGAATCGCCTCTTCGAGCCAGGCTCGCAGAATGCGGTCGAGCACAACCGTGGCGAGCTGGACCTGGTCCACGCGGATCGACTTGTAGTAGGTCTGGTGATCGAGCCGGCCGGAGGCATAGTTGTAGCCGCTGCTGTTGCCCGCCGCGACGTTGAACGGCATGTTCAGGCAACGGGCGATCTCGTTGAGGATCTCCTTCTTGAATTCGCCGTACGTCGTCGCCGGCTGCTCGGCCGTGATCTGGCCGAGTTTCCAGCCGCCGGGCAGCACCGTCGCCATCCGCCGCTCGAGATCGACCAGGTCCATCGGCTCGACCTGCTCGGCCTCGCCGTTCGCGGGAGCATCCGTGAACAGAACCGCCGCGAAATCCGCCGCCGTCTCCGCTGCCGCGATCACCGCGAGCGTGTAGCGCCGCAACTGAGCAAACAGCGGCAGCGCCGGCGTGATCTCCGGAATGCCCCGGTGCTGCCCCGGCCGATCCGCACGGAAATAGTGGATCACCGCCGAGGCCGGCACGCGGTCATAGTCCAGCGGACACCGCATCAGCACATCGCCCGGATGGGCCTTGAGTACGTGGTATTCAACCGGATTGCCGTAGCCATCGAAGACAATGCCGTCGATCGGACTCGGAAACCGGCGATCCACATCGGGCGTCGCCACCTGGTCCGCCTCGAGCAGTCGCAGGTCGAGCTTGACCGGCGAGTCGATGGCCGGATTGACCGTCAGCAGTGCGAACACCTCGCCCGACTCGGCGCGGGACATCCGCATCGCCCGGAGCTTGGCCGGCAAGCCCACCGTTTCCGCCCAACGCATGAACTCGGTCTCGATCAGCCGATTGAGCTCCGCGTCCTCCGTGAGTAACTGCAGGCGGGGGCCGGTGCCTACGCAGTCGTTGGCCAGCGTCAGCACGATCCCCCGGGCGTAGCTGTTGTTGGCCACCTCGTAGCGCGAGCGGCTGCGGAGGATCCGCCGGACAAGTGGCGAGTTGGCCGCGTCGGCCGACAGCAGATCGGCGTTCGCCCAGTGCCGGCGGTTCTCATCCGTGGTGACCGCCGCGTCGTACCGGGCACGGAGCGAGGCCAGGCGACAGGTCACCGGCCGCAGAATGCGTCGAGCCAGGCTCGAACCGCCCGCCACCGGCTTCCTGTCGCCTGACGCCTCGCGCCTCAGGCCGCTCCTTAGCCACCCCCACACCACGCCCACCTCACTCCGTTCCCGGTGGAACCAGTTTCTTGAAGGCCACGCCCAGGCCCTTACCCCGCGAGGCCTTTTTGCTTTCCAGATACCGATCCGCCTCGATCTGATCCGGCAGCGGGTGCTGCTGCGTCTTCACGCCGTCCACCTCGGCCGAGGCCGGCCCGGCGGCGCTCTCACGAATTGTGTCTTCCAGCGACTCGGCCATCGGCGACACCATTGCCCTCACCCCTCTATATCTGCGGCCGCCGACAATCTGTCCCGCGGGTCACGTTTTTCAGCGGCGCGGGGGTGACGTTTCTTCACCTACCTACATCTGCACAACGCTTGCGAGCGTCGCACGCCCATGACAGGCCGGCCCCTCGGCCGTGTGCCAGTGATGTATTCCGTTCCAAAGCTGATAGAAGGGAGTGATTGTGTGCTGTCGTGAATCGTTACATATATGGACCGGTGTTTCCCGCAGTGGCTGCGCTGAGCAAGGTCTCAGCCGCTCACCCTCTCCGTTGTGACCACACGTCGCCCGCAGTGCCGGCATTCCCTGCGCCGCACGATCCGCCCGCCCCAGGCCGAGCGGGTATAGATCACGCGAAAATGCCCGCACCCACACTTCGGACAGCGAATGCCGCGTTCCTCGAGCGGCTTCGCGGTCGCCTCCGTGCCTCGCTTCACCTGCTCATCTGCAACTCCGACAACCGAATCCGTTTCCGGGGCGTCGGTTTCACATCCGTCCCGAACAGCGTCGCCCCTTGCATCGACGCCGCCACGGCGCAGCCGACCAGGCAGTCGAGCCAGTGATTGTCGAGTCCGTCCACGCGAAGCTTCCATTCATCCACCGTCCTTCCACGGCCTTGGGTTTTCACGTAGTACTCGGCGGTCAGGTGATCCGCGAGCAGCCGATGCGTCTGGGGATCCCGCCCGAACAACGACAGGCAGCCCGAATCGCCCATGGGCACGCCCAGCCGGCCGAAGACAAACGACTTCCAGTAATTCGTGTCATACAGCACGTGACGGATCGCCCGCTTGCCCTGGACGTTGGGGATTCGCCAGTTCAGGCCCACGCGGTCCCCGGTCTTGCGCTTGTACTCGGCGAACGGCACGCTGGAGGCGCCCACGAAACGACCGTGGCTGGGCAGGAGCACCGCCGCGTGTGGACTCTGTCTGCAGAACTGGTAGACCACATCCGTCGACGTACCCCAGTTGGCGTCGATCAGGCACCGCTCAACTTTCAGGCACGCTCCGTCATCCCGGCGAAACTCGCGGGCGAGGTACACGCCGGTCAGCGCTTCCAGCCCTGCGTAGATTGCACAGGTCCATACGGGCTGTCATAATGGGGCCAAGGATGTCAATCCGTCGTATGTCCAACCACCTTTCACCCGGCCAACCTTCCAAAGGTTTGCCCAGCACCTCCTCAGGAAACCCGTCCGCAT
>JAPKGY010000285.1 GCA_026647385.1 Phycisphaerae bacterium
CATTCTGTATCGCAGCAAGACCGGCTTCGGCGCGCCCCTGCGCAAGCCTCCGGATCAGCCGCCATCGCCGGCCCCCATGCGGACAGGGCCGGCAGGATCGCCGCAAGGCGGACCGCTTGCCCGCAACCGCGCCGGTGACGCAACGGATTCAGATGGGACCGAGCCGACGGCATCCTGCCTTCCCCGGTTTTGCACTTCAGGTCGGTATCCTCCGACGCACCGCGCTCTTATCGGATACTTGAACCGCACCCCTGGAGGGAGTCGAAAGAGCGGTTTTTCCACCGCTTCAGTTGTAAGATCATTTAATACCAATAGATAGCGTTGGAGGCGCCGACGTAGAAGATCAGAAAAGCCATCTCCGTGACCAAGCCGACGGTACCCGTGGTGGCTTCGGTCTGCCCGCCGGACCGCAGGGCCAGGATGAAACTCGTCAGGTAGGCGATGACCAGACTGGCCACCGCCAGGACTACCCCGCGGGCCAGATGCTCGCCGGTGCCGCTGCAGTAGACGGCGGTCAGCACGGCACAGCCGAGCCAGGCAGCCACGATACTCGTCATCGAACTGCCGGCGCCGATGCGCTCCAGGCGATGGGAGCTTCCCGGTGCGGTTCGCCCGATCGCGACCGCCAGCGAGATCGCCCAGCGACCCCACAGAGGAGCCAGGATCAGCGGCCGATAGACCGCCGTCGGGTACAGCAGCCCCAGGCGGCTCAACGTGCCGGACCATCCCCAGTTGTCGCCCGGCGGGCTTTGCCAGACGCCGACCGGCAGCGATACCAGTAAAGAGAACTTCGTCAGCACGATGAGCAGGATGAACAGCAGCCCGCGCAGGCGGGGCGGCGCGCCGCCGTCCCGGTCGCGGTCCAGCGAGGCCAGCGACGCGACCCCGGCTACCATGCGGTAGCCGCACAGAAGCAGATCGAACGCCAGGACCGCCGCCACCGGCAGCCAGCGGATGCCCTGGTATTCGCCGAACGCCCGCCAGGTGAGCCGGAACACCACCGCGTAAACGATGCCGATGCCCAGGCCCCACACCGGCAGCCATTTGGCGGCTTTCGCCCATGCCGGCTGATCCGCGTCGCCGCCGGCCGGAGACAGGAACAGAAAGCGGCCGGCCAGCGCGATCGGCGGGAGCGTCCGGGTGCGGATTGGCGTGTTATCTTGCGGCACGGGCTTGCCTGACTCGCTCGAGGAAGTCGCTGGCCGCCTTGCGGATGGCCGCGAAATCACGGTTCTTCAGCGCCTGGCTGGTAATCAGGGCTCCGCCGACGCCCACCGCACTGCAGCCCGCCTGGATGAAGTCCGCGACCGTATCCAGCGTGACCCCGCCCGTCGGCACCAGGCGAATCTGCGGCAGAGGCCCGCGAAGGTCCTTGATGAACTGGGCCCCCAGCGTGCTGGTCGGGAACACCTTGACGAAATCGGCGCCCGCCTGCCAGGCCCGCACGATCTCCGTCGGGGTCATCGCCCCGGGCATGACCGCGACCCCGTACCGCTTGCACGTTTCGATGGTCGCCGGGTCGAGGATGGGCGCGACCACGAACTGCGCGCCGGCCAGGATCGCCGCCCGGGCGGTCTCGGCGTCGAGCACGGTCCCGACCCCGATCACCGCGGACTCCCCGCACGCCGACCGCGCCTGGCGGATCACCTCCAGCGCGTCCGGCGTGGTCATGGTCACCTCGATGCAGGTCAGCCCGCCCTCCCGCAAGGCATCGACCACCTCGACGAGCTGGCCGCTGTCGGAAGCGCGAAGGATCGCCACTACGCCGGTTGATTCGATCTCACGTGTGACGTCGGAAGCTCTCACGGTGCGGGCCCTCGTCGGGAAGCCGGGAACGGAGAATGGAAAAATGGAGAAAGGTTCTTCTGTCCGCGGATCGACCGCCGAACCCCTGAAACCGTGCTCCATTCTCCATTCTCAGCTGGTTATCCTTCGAATGATCAGCGTATCGTTCTGCCCGCCGAAGCCCAGGCTGTTGCTCATGACGTTGACGACGCGGGCCTGGCGGGCCTTGTTGGGCACGTAGTCGAGCGGGCAGTTCGCGTCCGGGTTCCGGTAGTTGATCGTCGGCGGCAGGATGTTGTCGCGGATCGCCAGTATGCAGGTGATCAGTTCCACTGCCCCGGCGGCCGCGATCAGGTGCCCGAGCATGCTTTTCACCGAACTCACCGGCACCTTGGGGGCCCACTCGCCGAACACCTTGCTGATCGCCAACGACTCGATCTTGTCGTTTTCCTGGGTGCCCGTGCCGTGGGCGGAGATGTAGTGGATGTCCTGCAGCCGCAGGCCGGACTCCCGCAGCGCCTGCTGCATCGCGCCGATCGCTCCGCGCCCGGTCTCGTGGATGTCGGTGATGCGGAACGCGTCCGCGGTCGAGCCGTAACCTACGATCTCCGCCAGCAGGGGGGCGCCGCGCCGCCGGGCGTGTTCGTACTCCTCGAGGATCAGGATGCCGGAGCCCTCGGCCAGTACGAAGCCGTCGCGCGTCAGGTCGAACGGTCGGCTGGCGCCCTTGTAGTCGTCGTTCCGGGTGGATAGCGCCGTCAGACGATTGAATCCGGTCACCCCGAACGGATGGAGCATGCTGTGGGTGCCGCCGGAAACGATCACATCCGCGTCGCCGCGCCGGATCAGATTCGTCGCCTCGCCGATCGCCTGCGTGCTGGCTGCGCACGCCGTCAGCGTGTTGAACGTCGGCCCCTGGATGTCGAACAGGCACGCCAGGTGGCCCGCCGCCATGTTGGGGTCCTGCTCGAGTTCGCGGACGGCGTCGAGCTTCTGGTACGCGACCTCCGCCCACCGGACGGTGTCGAGATCGCCCTTGCCGCCGTTGGCCTCGGCGTTCCAGCCGCGGACGGCGGCGTCGGCGAAATTGTGGAAGTCGATCGGCCCCTCGCCGCCGCCGAGGTAGATGCCGACGCACGTTCGGTCCAGGCCGGCCGCCCGGTCCAGGCCCGCGCCGTCCCACGCCATCCGGGCGGCGGCCATCGCGAATTGGGCGTTCCGGCTGGCATCCTTGTGTTCGGCGGCCGCCGCCCCAATGTACCGCGCCAGGTCGAAATCGCGCACCTGGCCGGAGAATTTCGTCGGGAACGTGCTCGCGTCGAAGAGGGTGGTCTTGTCGATGCCGCTCTCACTGTCGAGCAGGCGCTTCCACACCCCCTCGATATCGTCGCCGAGCGGCGTGATCCAGCCCATGCCGGTGATGACCACGCGTCGAGATGTCATCCGTCATGCCTCCCAGCGTTTCAGCACCAGGGCGGCGGTCTGCCCGCCCCCCAATGCGTAGGCCGTCGTCAGGACGGCGTCGATTCGACCGGTGAACGGCCGGCCCGTCACCACGTTCAGTCCGCACTCCGGATCCGGCGTCTCCGTATTCACCGCCGCGGGGACCGTCTGGTGCTTCAGGCACAACGCACCGGCAGCCACTTCGATGCCCCCGGCGCCGGCGCCGTTGTTGCCGATGCTCCCCTTGATCGCCAGGGTCGGGATCCTGCCGGCGCGCTCGCCCAAGGCCGACCGGATGCCGCGCGCCTCGGATGCGTCGTGCTCGACGGTTCCCAGGCCAAATGCGACTACACAGTCGATGTCCTCCGCCGTCATCCCCGCGTCGGCCAGGGCCTTGCGTGCCGCCAGGGCGATGCTTTCACCCGCCGGGTCCGGCCGGTGCCAGCTCCGCGAGTTGACCCCCGCCCCGAAGCCCACCACCTCGCAGTAGATCTTCGCGCCGCGGGCGCGGGCATGATCAAGATCCTCGAGGACCAGAAGCCCGCCGCCTTCGCTGATGGCCGTTCCGCAGCGATTCTTGTCGAATGGTTTGCACGCCTTGGCCGGCGCGTCGTTGTGGCAGGTGCACAGCCGTTTGAGCAGCGACTGCCGCAGCAACCCCATCGGGTTCAACTTGCTCTCCGCGCCGCCGCACAGGCACACATTCGCGGCGCCCCGTTCGAGCGTCCGGAACGCCTCGCCAATCGCCAGATGGCTCGACGCCTCGCCGCAGGTGATCGTATTCGAGGGCGCCTGCGCATCGTGGACGATCGTGACGTGGCAGCTCAGCATGTTCGGCAGGAACTTCAGCAGCCACAGCGGCGTCAGGTTGTTCATGCCTTCGGCGCCCCATTTGTGGATGTCGAAGTCGCCGGTTTCGGTTCGCGAGGTGTACAGGGCGCCGGCCAGTTCGGTCAGATCCGCGCAGATCAGGCCCGCTCCGATGTTCACGCCGAACCGCGCCGGATCGACGTTCGCCCCGCCCTCGGCTTCGCCGCGATCGAGGAAGCATTTGGTCTTCAGGCCCGCATCCTTCGCCGCCAGGTAGGCGGCCGCCACCGCGACCTCGATGTCGCGGGCCATGACCTTTGTGCTCTTGCGATAACTCTTCGGAACATACTCGCGGACGTCGAGCCCCTCGATCTCCCCGCCGATCTGAGAGTCGAACCGCGAAGGATCGAATACGCGGATCCGCCGAACGCCGGATCGGCCCTCGACAAGGCCCTGCCAGAAGGCCTCGGCCCCCAGTCCGATCGGGCTGGCGACCCCAAGCCCCGTGATCACGGCCCGACGCGAATTCATTGCCGATACCTCATTCGATTGCGCTGCATCCTCTAGCGGCGCACCTGGTAGGTGTGCAGCAGGCTCTTGAACTCTTCCGTGAAGACGAAGTTCTCCCTGGGGAAGTTCAGGCCGCTCAGGTTCTGATCAATGTGCGAGAACATCAGGTCAACCTTACCCAGCGGCTGACCGTCGCACGTAATCACTCCGGTGGTCTGGGCGGCCTCCGCGGTAATCGACTCGGCGGTGGCTTCGTAACGCAACTGCTGCCCCGGCCGGGCGATGCCGGTGAACTCCGCTCGCCGGATCTTGGCCAGAACCACCTTCTCGGCGAAGTTCCGGGCCTCGCCGACCAGAATGCCCGCCGTCTGGGCCATCCCCTCGATCATCAGGCACGCCGGCATCACCGGATACCCCGGAAAGTGGTCGTGCAGGTGCTCCTCGGCCAGCGTCAGGTTCTTGATCGCCACCGCCCGCTTGCCCGACTCGAACTCGACGAACTTGTCAATCCAGATCCACCGCATGATCCGTTTCCGTTGTCCGGCTGCAAACAGCCGCGGGCTTCCCTTGGCCGACGACGCGGGCGTATGCCCGCACAAAGCCGCTGCCCCTTGACACGACACGAACCCATCCGCGTTCCTTGGGTGGCGAAGCCGCGTGTCGTGTCAAGGGTTCGCGGCGAGTCGTGTGTCAAGGGCTTCCGTACTCGTCGCCGTGGCGACCCGCGCGGCCATCCCGGAACCAGAGACTGAACAGCTCGGTGCCCCCTAATGATAAGCCGCGCCAGCATCGGCGACGGCCTCCGCCGTCCCCGCGGCTCGCGCGGCTCGCCCCGGCCGTCGCTCAGGCCGCCAGTTTCTTCTCAAT
>JAPKGY010000286.1 GCA_026647385.1 Phycisphaerae bacterium
AATCTCGCGGACACCGTCCTCGTTGGGGACCGCAACGGCTTCCAGATGATCGAGGAAATGCGGCGCAAAAAGAATTGAGAATCGCGAGCAACCGATCACATAAGGAACATGTTATGGCAAAGCCAAGGACCCGCTTCCGGCGAAAGGCTGAAGCCGGCGGTCGCACCACAACCGCCGGCCCTCTCTCCGCCGAGGAGTTGCGGAAACTGGATGCCTACTGGCGGGCGGCCAACTACCTGTCGGTCGGCCAAATCTACCTTCTCGACAACCCTCTCCTGAGGGAACCACTCAAACGGGCGCACATCAAGCCGCGACTGCTCGGCCACTGGGGCACGTCCCCGGGCTTGAACATGCTCTGCGTCCACCTGAATCGGGTCATCAAGCGTGACGACCTGAACATGATCTACATCATCGGTCCGGGGCACGGCGGTCCGTCCCTCGTCGCCCACGCTTACCTGGAAGGCACCTACAGCGAAGTTTATCCGAACATCAGCCAGGATGCGGAGGGGATGAAAAAGCTGTTCAAGCAGTTCAGTTTCCCCGGCGGCATTCCCAGTCACGTCGCTCCCGAGACTCCGGGCAGCATCCACGAGGGCGGGGAACTGGGATACGCCCTGAGCCACGCCTTCGGGGCCGCGTTCGACAACCCCGACCTGATCGTCGCCTGCGTCGTCGGCGACGGCGAGGCCGAGACCGGACCGCTCGCCACCGGCTGGCACGGAAACAAGTTCATCAATCCAGCCCGGGACGGGTGCGTCCTGCCGATCCTCCATCTGAACGGATACAAGATCGCCAACCCGTGTTTCCTGGCCCGCATCCCCAGGGACGAACTGCAGAAACTCTTCGAAGGCATGGGTTATAAGCCGTACTTCGTCGAGGGGCGCGATCCCGAAGCCGTCCATCAGCAGTTGGCCCGCGTGCTCGACACGGTGGTGGCGGAAATCAAAGGAATCTGGTCCGCCGCTCGCAGCAAGGGGAAGGTGAGGCGGCCGGCCTGGCCCATGATCGTCTTCCGAACGCCGAAAGGCTGGACCTGCCCCCCGCAAATCGACGGGAAGAAGTGTGAGGATTACTGGCGCAGTCACCAGGTGCCGATGAGCGACATGGACAAGACGGAGCACGTCCGCATCCTCGAGAAATGGATGAAAAGCTACCACCCGGAGGAGTTGTTCGACGCTCAAGGCCGACTCATGCCCGAGCTGGCCGAACTGGCGCCGAAGGGCCGCCGCCGGATGAGCGACAACCCGCACACCAACGGCGGTCTGCTGCTGCGGGACCTCCAGATGCCGGACTTTCGCGACTACGCGGTGGAGGTGTCCAGCCCCGGAGCGACCATCGCCGAATCCACCCGGGTGATGGGCACGTTCCTCCGCGACGTCATGAAGCTCAACCTGGACAGCCGAAACTTCCGCCTGTTCAGCCCCGACGAAAACAACTCGAACCGCTGGCAGGACGTGCTGGACGTGACCACTCGCTGCTACATGGCCGACGTTTACCCGGAGGACGACAAGCTCTCACCCGATGGCCGGGTCATGGAGGTGCTCAGCGAACACCAGTGCCAGGGCTGGCTCGAAGGCTATCTGTTGACCGGTCGGCATGGCTTCTTCTCGTGTTACGAAGCCTTTATCCACATCATCGACTCGATGTTCAACCAGCACGCCAAGTGGCTCAAGGTCTGCAATCACATCCCCTGGCGCCGGCCGATCGCCTCGTTCAACTACCTGCTCAGCTCCCACGTGTGGCGACAGGACCACAACGGCTTCAGCCACCAGGACCCCGGCTTCATCGACCACGTCGTCAACAAGAAGGCGGAGGTCGTACGCATCTATCTGCCGCCGGATGCCAATACCCTCTTGTCGGTGACCGACCATTGCCTGCGCAGCCGCAACTACGTCAACGTCGTCGTGGCCGGCAAGCAGCCCGCGCCGCAGTGGCTGACCATGGACCAGGCCATCAAACACTGCGATATGGGCGTCGGCATCTGGGAATGGGCCAGCAACGACAAGGGCGGCGAGCCCGACGTGGTCATGGCTTGTTGCGGAGACGTGCCCACCCTGGAAACGCTGGCGGCGGTCGATCTGCTGCGCAAACACCTGCCGGAACTGAAGGTCCGCGTGGTCAACGTCGTCAACCTGATGAAGCTCCAGCCGACGGGAGAGCACCCGCACGGGCTCCCGGATCGGGATTTCGACGCCCTGTTCACGACGGACAAGCCGATTATCTTCGCGTTCCACGGCTACCCGTGGCTGATTCACCGGCTGACGTACCGGCGAACGAACCACAAAAACCTGCACGTGCGCGGTTACAAGGAGGAGGGCACGACCACGACGCCGTTCGACATGGTGGTGCTCAACGATCTCGACCGCTTCCACCTGGTGGAGGACGTGATCGACCGGTTGCCGCAGCTCGGCGCCCGCGCCGCCTACTTCAAGCAGGCGATCCACGAAAAGCTGATCGAGCACAAACAGTACATCGCCCGGTACGGCGACGACATGCCCGAGATCAGCGGGTGGAAGTGGGGGCTGAGGCGGCCCCGCGGCACGGGGGCCACCTCTACTGAAGGGGACAATGTGTAAACCAGGTATCCACACGAGGAGAGCGTGGCCAGGCACCGGTCCCACTGGCCCATGCCGAACACGATTCGGCCCGGTTTGATCACCAAGGATGCGAAGGACCCGACAGCAGGTTTTCGCCCGCGGAGCAACTGCGGCACCCAAGCGCGCGCCCGACGTCCTGATCGTCCTGGTGGACAAGGTCGGGTTCGGTTCCTCCAGCACCTCTGGCGGCCCCGGTCAAAGGCCGACGGCGGACCGGCTGGAGTCAGTCTTATCCTCGGCACCATGCCTGAGGTTCAGAACGCATTGAAGTGCTGATGGGAGGCAATATGGGGGATACACAGGAAAAGGGGGCTTCTTGAGCGGGGCTTGCGAAATCGGGCCGGGCCAATGACAATACCGGTATTCGGGCGGGTGTGCGGTGCGCATCGGCTGCCACTTCGGGCAATCACGACATAAAGGGACACCCCCATGAAACCAATACCCGTTATACCCCTGCGATGGGCAGTTGCTGCGCTCGCGGGCTTCGCTGCGGTGGCAGCGCACGCAGCGGACAAGAAACCGCACATCGTCCATATTGTGGCCGACGATCTGGGGTGGAAGGATGTCGGGTTCAACGGCTGCACGGACATCAGGACACCGAACCTCGACCGGCTGGCGGCGGACGGCGCAAAGCTTGCGCAATTCTACGCGCAACCGATGTGTACGCCTACTCGGGCGGCCCTGATGACCGGCCGCTACCCTTTCCGCTACGGGTTGCAGACGGCGGTCATTCCCTCCGTTTCTGCCTATGGTCTCGATACCGCCGAGTGGCTCATGCCCCAGTGCCTCAAGGAGGCGGGCTACCGGACGGCGATCGTCGGCAAGTGGCATCTCGGTCACGCCGACAAAAAGTACTGGCCGAAGCAGCGCGGCTTTGACTACCAGTACGGCGCGATGATCGGCGAGCTGGATTACTTCACACACGACGAGCAGGGCGTGCTCGACTGGTTCCGCAACAACGAGCCGGTCCGGGAAGAAGGTTACACAACCACCCTCTTCGGCCAGGATGCCGTCAGACTCATCGAGGAGCACGACACCGCCACACCTCTCTACCTCTACCTGGCCTTCAACGCCCCGCACACCCCCTACCAGGCTCCGAGGGAATACATCGACCGCTATTCCGCCATCGCCGAACCCACGCGCCGGACGTATGCCGGCATGGTCACCTGCCTCGATGACGAGATCGGCCGCGTCGTGACCGCGCTCGAAAAGAAGAAGATGCGCGACAACACGCTTATCCTCTTTCACAGTGACAACGGCGGGACGCGCAGCGCGATGTTCGCGGGCGTCATGGCCGATATGTCCAAGGTGGTCATCCCGTGCGACAATGGTCCGTATCGCGAGGGCAAAGGTACCCTTTATGAAGGCGCCACGAGGGTGTGCGCCCTGGCCAACTGGCCCGGCCGTATCAAGCCCGGAAAAGTGGATGGCCTCATCCACGCCGTCGACCTCTACCCGACGCTGGCGGCCCTGGCCGGTGCATCCACCGCCAAATGCAAGCCGCTGGATGGAATCGATCTCTGGGACACGATCGCGAGTGGCAAACCCTCACCGCGCACGGAGATCGTCTATAACGTCGAACCATTCCGTGGCGCGCTGCGACAGGGCGACTGGAAGCTGGTGTGGCGCACGCTGCTCCCGTCGCGTGCCGAGCTGTTCAACCTCGCGGAGGACCCCTCGGAAAAGAACGACCTGGCCGCCCAGCACCCGGAGAAGGTCGATGCCCTCCAGCAGCGTCTCAACGTGCTGGCGAAGGAAAGCGCCAAGCCCCTGTTCCTGGTGGACCAGTTCAAAGTCGTCCTGAAAGGCATGCACGGCGAACCGATCCTGCCCATCGACGAGGGGTATAACCGGGTGGAGGCACCCTGACTGCCTGTTCTCTCGAGGAGCGTTCGTCAGGCGTGATGAGGTTCACGGCAGACTCGAACACCAGCAGGAGCCGCAGGATGCAGTCAGAATCTTTGACACGGCTGTGCAGAAGAATCCGGTACACAGCGATCGGCGCGTTGCTGCTTGCAGGTGGAGCCCTGACAGCGAATGCCGAGTCGCCGGCCACCCAGCCGGCCGAGACCACGGGAACCCCCACGGCCATGCCCTCGATTATCCAGCGCCTGCCCGACTACGGCGGGGACATCTGGCATCGCAAGTACCTGACCGGCGACTGGGGCGGCGCACGAACGGAACTAGCGAACAAGGGTGTGCTCTTCGACCTCGACGTGACGCAACTCCTGCAGGGCAACGCCCACGGCGGCAAGGACACGAACAACGCGTTTCGGTACTCAGGCTCGGCCGACTACACCCTCAAGCTGGACTCCGCCCGGATGGGCCTCTGGCCTGGCGGCCTGCTGACCCTGCACGGCGAGACGAAGATTGCCGACAACGTTAACCCGAAGGTGGGCTCGCTGATGGCTCCGAACTTTCAGGGCCTGCTGCCCATTCCAGGTGAGCCGGGAAAGACCACGCTCTCCGAGTTCTACCTGACGCAGGCGTTGTCGGAGCAGTTCGTGCTCCTGCTTGGCAAGATCGACGGGACATCCCTGCTGGATCAGAATGCGTTCGCCTCGAATCACCGTACCCAGTTCATGAACACGGGACTGCGGGTCAACCCGGTCCTTTTCTACACCGTGCCGTATACCACGATGGGCGCCCTGGCGGTGTGGTTCCCCACCAAGTGGCTGCAGATCAGCACGGCCGTGGCCGACAATGATCCCGACGGCGCCGTCACCAAGACCGGCTTCAACACGGCCTTCCACGGACGAGACTGGTACACAATCGGCCAGGAGTTCGACTTGACTATCAAGCCCTTCGACAAGACCG
>JAPKGY010000287.1 GCA_026647385.1 Phycisphaerae bacterium
GTAACGCATCCGCGCTACGAAGAGAACTCGCACCGGTCCTCGGGCCGAGCGAGCCGTCCAGAGTGTAGGAGTCCAGCTTCAGATTGCTGGTGGGGCTCACCCACGGAGGACCCCAGGTGGTCGACCCCGCCGGGTAGGAATTGAAGTTCTCGGTAAAACTGAGGGCCATCGCCGGCGAGGCGCACAACAGAACAGTCAAGAGAACCCAAACCTTTTTCATTTCTCCCTCCTCCCCCCATTGCTGGGGAAACAAAATGCACCGCAGAGGTGATTGCAAGACCTGCCGAGCAGTCATACGCGTTCTCAGCTCGCCATGGACTCGCTCGCTCGTACTCCGCGTCGGCAGCATGCGAGCCGCATGGCACCGGCGGAGATGAACACGGATCTTCTTGAGAAACCACCTCCTCTCGGGACAGGATGATCCGTGCGGATTCGCCGGTTCGTCCTGCTGGAATCGCGTGACTTGATGTCTCCTTCTCCTCCTTTGGCCCTTCCTCCTCCTCGTGCCGATGCGACCGGATGAGAATCCTTGCGGGAGGGCATCCGTCGAACCTGTGGCCTCCATCCCTTGGGAACTTGTTGGAGGGACAGAGTGCCCTGTCGGCCGGACCCGCTACACGGTCGATCGGCGCGTCCTCAAGGCGGAAACGGCGGCGGTCCATGCGCCGTAATGGATGGGATTCGCATCTTCCTCCTCCTTTGCACCGCACCTGCCGTTGCGACAGGCGCACCCTTGGGTTTGCCAGGGGCTTGGCCCAGCGGGCCGGCCGACGTCACTCTGACCTGCCGAGGATGTGCCTCAACGTCGACCCGAGACGAACCGTATCATTTTCGAAGCGCCGTCTCTACCCGAAGTTTACAGCGTTACCCAGCCTGTGCAAACGAAAAACACCATGGAAAATGGGCTTTTTATCAAAAGGGGGTAGATCAGCCCATCGGGACCCAACGGGCCCATGCGGGCAGGTTCACCGTCGGCCCTGCATCGCACAAAAAGTGTGGATGTTGTTTTTACCGTTATGCTGATCGATGATTCATGGGAGGTTTTATTAGTTCGGCCTGGGTTTTTCTCGCGGTCTCAGAGGATTCGGGCGTTTGGACATCTCGTGGGAGATCAACGCTGGGCCGGCAGCATCGCCGTCGTCTTCTGAGGTTGCTGCGCCTCCGAGGAGGGGACGATCGCCTTGGCCAGGACGTGCCGAACGAAGGGTTCGCTGGTCGAGTCCGTGTGCGAACCCGTCCAGCCGTACCGCTCGAAACGCGAGTTCCACGGGATGTTGACGATGCGGCTGCGATCGCCGCGCGGCGGACGCAGGCCGACGAGTCCGGCTGCGTCGACGCCCACCTTGCCATCGATCGTGCCGAGCGTCCGGACGGGGCCCTGCAGAATCATGTCGCTCGTCGAGTGGTAAACATAGATCTTGCCGGAGATGTGTTCGAGCGCCTTGCTGACGTCGTAATCCGAGGAAAGGCTCGAGCCGAGCAGGATGATGTTGTTCACCTTGGCGGGCGGCGCGACGTTTTCGCAAGCCCAGATCCCAACGCCCGTGCCGGCCGACAGGCAGATGATGTTCACCTGGTTATTGGGGAAGTGTTTGAGGTATTGGGTGATCTCCCGGCCAAGGTCGACTCCCCGGGCACGCGCCGCCACCCGCCCGATCGTCTGATCGAGCGCGGGGTTGAAAGTCGGCGACCATCGCCAGTTGATGATGCTGCCTTTGTACCCTGCCTGGCGCAGGCCGGTGTGGATTTCCGCGACCCCATACCCCCAGTTGCCCGCGCCGTCGATGTAGTAGGTCCGGCCGAATTCGTCTTCCCGACTGAACGTCGGTTGGTCGCCGCATCCTGGAAGTGCCCAGGCGAACACGCAGCCCAGTGCGAGCACGATCGCACGGGTACACCCCAGGCTGGTTGATCGCCGATGTCGCGTCATAAGGTCCGAGCCGGTACCGGCAGACGTCGTGCCCACAAACCGACCTGAAACGCCTCTTCCCCTGGGCCTCGGGGGGCGGTCGGCCTCGCGAAGCCGCTGCTCGTGCCATTTCCCGCTTACCGAAAACGGCACCAGTCTAGGATATCGGGTTTGCGCGTCAAGGTGATATCCCTGGATGGGGTGATACCCCCCCTTGGCGGGCGCGGGAGGTTCGACTGCGGTGCACCGATTCCGGGTCGGGGCGACGGCGGGCGACCTTCGGCGGCTTCCGGGCCGCATTGACCCGGTGGGGGGGGCGGTCATAGGATCAGCGGGCCGGCCTGGGGTTTGTCGTTGATTTCAAAGGGAATTGTGCCGTGCGGGTCAAGATTTGTGGCATCACCACCGTTGAGGACGCGATGGCCGCCGCCCAAGCCGGTGCGGACGCGATTGGCCTGAACTTTGTGGGTGGGCCTCGGCAGATCGTGCCCGAGGTCGCCCAGGACATTCTGGAGGCGTTGCCACCCCTGGTAACGCCGGTGGCCCTCGCGCGGCTTCAGGGAGGGGCCCTGCCCGACGAATTGCTCGAGTTGCTCGGGCAGTACTGGGTCTCGCACGTGCAGATCTACGGTGACTTTACAGCCGACCACGTCGCCTTGCTGCGGCGGGACGGCTTCCGTCCGATGCCGGTGGTGCCGGTGCGCGACCGGAACTTTGCCAAGCAGAGTTACGAAATACTGGGCGGCCGACCCATGGAAGCGGCGGCGGGTGTGGTGCTGGACACTTATGATTCCGGGAAGGCTGGCGGCACCGGGGCATCGTTCAACTGAGAGTGGGTTTCCGCCGCCCGGCAAGCCGGTTTGTTGCACGATTGGCCGGCCATCATCCTGGCGGGGGGGCTCAGGCCGGACAACGTCGCCGAGGCCATTCGGGTCGCCAAGCCTTACGGCGTCGACGTCGCATCCGGGGTCGAGGTCGACGGCCAGCCTGGCCGAAAAGACCCTGAAAAGATGACGGCCTTCGTTCGGGCGGCGCGGTCGGCCCTGGAGGGGGAGGGTGTGTGAGAAGCCCGGGTGGCTGTCCCCCTCTCTTAGGGCTGCTCAGACACCTTCTGAGGCTCACGAAGCCCGGAGTGGTCGCGGTAGAACGAAACGATGCAATCCGACGCTTATCTGCGAGGACTGCTGGCTGCGGTGTGCCTGCTGGCGACGGTGGGCTGCATGCGCTCGTGGCGACCGCCCGATGTGGCGGGGCCCGCGACGCAGGCCGCCGACTCCCAGGCGACGACGCAGCCTGAACCTGCGCCGGCCGACTACCTCCGGGCCTGGCGGCGGGGGCGCTGGACGTACGAGCGGCGGGATCTGGACTCCGGTTCGCAGGGCCTGACCGACCGCTACGTTCGTGAGGCTCGCGGCTCGCGGGTGAGCGAGGGAACGCTGGTCGGCCGCCCGTTGCAGCCGCTGAAGAGGTATTTAGTGGAGGAGGCTCCGGCCACCCAACCGGCCGCCCGGTATCGGCCGATCGCCCCGCTCGGGAAGGCCTGGGCGGCGTTTTTCGCCGTGGATGAGCCGATGGACCCGATTCCTGTCGAGGTTTTCCAGGGTCGGTCGGTCGTGTCGAGGACCGGTCTGCGATATTACGACAAACTGGGTCGCCTGGTCGCCAAGGGGACCCTGACCCGCACCGCCGTGCTCGAAGGTTACGAGGACGTGATCTGCCCGGCCGGCCGGTTCGAGCGGTGCGCCCGGATCCGGGTACAGCTCACGGTCCATTTCCCGCTGGTGTTGACGGTGGAGTGGGACTCCTACGTCTGGCTGTCGGCTGAAGTGGGTGAGATCAAACGTGTGCAGCAGTTCAGCGGGTGGTTCCTGGTTTTCTGGTTCGGCAGCGCGCATGAGTTCAATCTGGAGTCGTGGGACCCGCCTCGGGGCAAGCCCCCTCGGAGACTGGCGACCCACTGGACGCACGGTCTGATCAACCTGGGCAATACGCTGTCCCGGCCGAGGATCGACGGCATGCTCGTGGACGGGGTCGCGAGCCGGCCGGCGCCATGACGCACCGGCCGATCCGGCGTATCATGTCCCGCCGGTGAACTCATCATGCCAGACGGCGGAATCGTACTCTTCGGCGGCAGCTTCAATCCGATCCATAACGGGCATCTGATCGTGGCCCGCGCGGCGGCGGAGCGGCTCCGTGTCAGCCGGGTCGTGTTTGTGCCGTCGCCCAGCCCCCCGCACAAGACGGGGACCGGACTGGCGGATGCAGCCGACCGGCTGGCGATGGTCCGGCTGGCGATCGCGGGCGAGCCGCTCTTCGATTGCAGCGACATCGAAACCCGCCGAGCCGGGCCGAGCTACACGATTCTCACGGTCGAGGATTACCGAAGAACTCAAGCCGATCGGGAGCTGTTCTGGCTGATCGGCGCGGACAGTCTGGCCGACCTTCATTCGTGGCACCGTGTGGCTGAACTGGTCGACGCCTGCCGGATCGTGACCGCCGCCCGGCCGGGCTTCGAGACGCCCGACCTGTCGTCCCTCGAACGGGTGCTTCGACCGGAGCACGTGCGGCGGATCGAGGCGGACATTCTTCCAACGCCGCGCATCGATATATCGGCCACCGAAATTCGCCGCCGGGTGGCGGAGGGGCGATCGATCCGGTACCTGCTGCCCGAGCCCGTCGCGGACTACCTCGTTCGCCGCGGGCTGTATCGGGGATTCTCGCCCGATCCGAATCAGGCATGTCCTCGCAGCCGTCCGTGCGGGTGAGGGTCCGTCATCGAGCCCGCCAGACCTCCAGTCCGTCGAACGGGTTGGTCGTGCCGAGGTACAGCGTGTCTCCCACCGAGATCATCGTTCGGATGCCGTAGTTGCCCGGGTCGCCGAAACCGGTGAGGGTGACGGGGTACCACGTGACGCCGTCGGGGCTCTTGTAGAGATCGGAGCCGGCGTTCCAGACGGACTCGAAGATGTTGGCTTCCCGCATGTTGCGGACTTGCGGCTTTGGCAGAAACGCGGCGATGACCTTGTCGAGGTTCTCCAGCACGTTGAAAAACGCGCTCACCTGATCGTAGGTCGCCGCGTACAACCAGCCGTCGTGAACCGCCATGCTCCAGATATACGTGTTCGGCCAATGGCTGAAGCCGGAGCCGTAACCGGAGAGGGAGGAAGGTCCGACCACGACTTCCCACTGGTCGTCGGTACCGATGCGGATCATGTCGGCGCCCTTCATTCCGCGCATGATGTTGCCTGCGGGATTGAGCTGGCTGCCAAGGTAGAGTTTGTCGCCGAACACACATGGCGTAATCGCGCACTCATTGGCCGGGCTCGGCCCGCCGTTCGCCAGGACCCGGATGGGATCGCCTTCGCTCGGGCCTTCGAGTTTCCACACCTGATAACCGCCGGCCGCGTTGCTCGTGCCGGCGTAAAGCCATCCGTTGAAAGAAGCCAGGCACATCACGCCGGTGTTTTCGGGGTCGCCGAAGCCGTCCTCCACCACCGGCCAG
>JAPKGY010000288.1 GCA_026647385.1 Phycisphaerae bacterium
ATAGTTCCTCACGGAGGGCCAGCGCCCGCGAATGCTCGATAAGGTGGCTCCGACCGGTCTTGGACTGACCCAGCAGGGCGGGCCGGATGTCGAAGCTGTCCGGGCCCTCGGCGGGTTCGAGTTTCTGTCCGGCTAGCGCGGCGAACGTCGCCAGGAAATCCACCTGGCAGATCAGCGCATCGCTCACGCCCGGCTCGATCCGCTTCGGCCAGCGGACCACCATTGGCACGCGCGTGCCGGCCTCGTAGAGACTCCCTTTGCCCCCGCGCAGGCTGCCGGACGGTTTGTGCCTGCCGAGCTTCTCCCAGGCATCGTCCTTGTAGCCGTCGTCGATTACCGGTCCGTTGTCGCTGGTCAGGATCACGAGCGTGTTTTCCTTGAGTTTCAATCGATCGAGCGTATCCAGTATTCGGCCGACGCAATCGTCGAACTCCAGGATTGCGTCGCCGCGCGGGCCCATGCCGCTTTTTCCGACGAATCGCGGATGCGGAACCCGCGGCACGTGAATGTCGTGTGTCGCGAAGTACAGGAAGAAAGGTTTGTCCTTGCTGTGTTCGATGAATTCGATCGCCTTGCCGGTGATCGTGTCCGCCATGTCCTCGTCGACCCAACGGGCCGACTTGCCGCCGGCCATGTATCCGATCCGGCTGATGCCGTTCACGATGGTCATATCGTGCCCGTGGCTGGGGTGCATTTTCAGCAGCTCGGGATGATCCTTGCCGGTGGGCTCGTGGCCGACGGGCTGCTTGTAGCTGACCTGGATCGGGTCCTTCGGGTCCAGGCCGACGACCCGGTGATTTTCGACGTAGACGCAGGGAACGCGGTCGCCGGTCGCGGGGATCAGGAATGAGTAGTCGAAACCGATCTCGAGCGGGCCGGGCTTGATCTCGGTGTTCCAATCGGGTTTTCCGTTGGTCAGTCCGAGGTGCCACTTGCCGACGACCGCGGTGCTGTAGCCGGCCTTCTTGAGAACGGACGCCATCGTGGTCCGTCCGGGCTCGATGATCAAGGCGGCGTCGCCCGGCAGGATGCCCGTGCCTTTCTTACGGAAGGCATATTCGCCGGTCATCATGGCATAGCGCGAGGGGGTACACGTGGATGCGGCCGAATGGGCGTCGCGGAATCACAGGCCCTCTTTCGCGAGACGATCGACGTTGGGGGTTTTGATTTCGGTTGCTCCGTTGCAACTGACGTCGCCATAACCCAGGTCGTCGGCGTACAGGAGGACGATGTTCGGCGTGGAGGCCCCGTGGGCGATCGCACCTGCCATGAGGGCGGCTGCAAGGGCGGACACCAGAGGGAAGAATCGTGCCATGGTTGTTCTCCGTGGGAGTCTCTCCGCCGGGGCGGTTGGTGCCCGGCGCGGGTCTGCATCCGGGTCATTGTCGTTTGTTTGCCAGCCTGGATCAACTGCGAGACAGTCCTGCGTCCACCAGCGGGTGCGTGACAGTTTCGGCGGGCCGCATTTCAGAGCCTGGAACAGCCTGGTCGCCCCGCCACGGCGAGCAGGTGCGGCGACGAAGTGACGGGTCAGGTCCGCGATTGCGGGCCGCAACTGCCCGCCTTCCAAAACCGAAACAGTCGCTTGGCGACCTGGACCTGCGCTACCCCTTGGGATTCCGTGGGCCCGCCGAAACTGTCCCGCCCCCCACGAGCGGCAGGATTCCGGTGCAGGAGTCGGAGCCGGCCAGGAGTTGGAAAGTCGGGCCGTTCCCACTCGCCTGCGGGGAAGGCTCACCCGCCTACACGATCGTCGAGCGTTTCGTGGCCACTGTGGTGGTCATTTCCTCGATAGCCGCGCTAGAATCGGCTGGTTTTTTGAGGTCTTTTTGGCAACGACCTGTCAGCCGATCAGGAGGAACGTCATGTATACAGTCACGAAGGATGTGATTCTGCCGAGCACGGTCACCGGTTCCTGGCCCCGCCCGCGATGGTTCGACGTGAGCCTGTGGGGGCGTCCTCTGGACACGTGCATGATGGACGTTCGGTTCCGGGAGAAGTTTCAGGACGCGCTGGCCACCGTGATCAGCGACGAGGAGCGCGCGGGCCTGGATATCCTCACGCACGGCGACTTCCACTGCGACGAAGACATGGCGGGGCGATCCTGGCACCACTATCCGCTTCAGCGCTGGGCCGGTTTCGAGGGCGACTATCTTCAGTCGGAGGAAACGCGGTCGGAATGGTTGAAGTACCCGGCGGGCACGCTGCTGCACGAGATCTATACCGGCTGGCGCTGGCCCCACGTCGTCGAGAAGGTCGAGCACAAGCCTCTGGATTATCCGAAGCTCTGGCGCATGGCCCAGGCCAAGACCCGCAAGCCCGTCCGGTTCGGCACCTGCTGCTCGCAGGTGATGGGCCTGTTCCTCGACATTCACACGAAGAAGTACAAGGACCGCGACCAGGTCGTCTGGGACATGGCCGTTGCCATGAACAAGGAGTTGCGAGCCCTCCGCGACGCGGGCTGCACGTGCATCCAGGTCGAGGAGCCGACCTTCCATTTCATGGCCAACACCTTCGGCAAAGACAGCAGCCGGGTGAAATTCATGGTCGAATGTTTCAATCGCGAGGTGGAAGGGCTCGACGACGTGGAACTCTGGATCCACACCTGCTGGGGCAATCCGAACATGCAGCGGGTCATGGAGAACACGAGTTACGCCGCCTCGCTGGAGATCTATCTGTTCGAGGCCAAGGGGGACGTTTGGACCATCGAAACGTGCGACCGCGATTTCAAGGACATCGAACTGTTCGGGCGGTACAAAAAGGACCTGCCCAAGAAAATCTGCATCGGCGGGGTGAGCCACCGCACGTTGCAGGCCGACCGCCCGCACGAGGTCGCCGACCGCATCCGTCTGGCCCTGAAGCACATCCCGCCGGAGAAACTGATCGTTAGCAGCGACTGCGGTTTCGGCCGGCAGGGGTGCAACCGCGAGATCGCCTTCTACAAGGCGTCCGCCATCGCTCAGGCGTGCAACCTGGTGCGGGCGGAACTGGGATTTGCGACCACGTACGTGCCGGCCGCCGATCCGAAACTGCAGATGGATATTGTTCCCAAGGCCTCGGCCCAATCGGCCGCAGGCAAAGGCGGCCAGGCCGCAGCCTCACGCCGGAAACGTCGCTGAGACGGGCGACGTGTCCGCGGGCAGTCCCATCACCTCAGGGAGGATTGGTCCGCGAAAAAACCAGTCACACCGGCAGATCGCTCTCGAATGCCTCGACCTCCGGAAACCGCGTGCCGCCGCGGATCAGTCGTCCGAGTCGCGGCCGGCGGTCGTTATAGACCTCCACCGCGTCCGCGTCGGCGTATCGGAGGAACAGAATGCGCCGATCGCGATCCGGCGAGCGGTTACCTTCCGATTTATGCAGCGTCCAGCAGTGGAAGATCACGCATTCGCCGGCTTTCATTCGGACCGGGACGGCCCCGCGCTCGTCCACGTTCAAGGTGATTTCGCGTTGTGCCTTCTTGGCTTCCGCCGATCCCGCTTCGCCGACGGGGATCTGCCCGCGGCGATGGCTGCCGGGGATGATCCACAGGCAGCCGTTGCTCTCGTCCGTGTCATCGAGGGCGGTCAGGCAGGTGACGGCGTTGTAGGGTTCGAGTTCGCCGTAACCGTTGTCCTGGTGCCAGCCGAACGCTTTGGTATTACCTCGCATCTTGAACGTGAGCTGGCTGGTCGCGCCCTTGATGTTCGGGCCGATGAGCTGCTCGGCCACGTCGACGATCGGCCCGTGGAAGTAGAACCGTCTCACCATGTCCGATTGATGGTGTATGTTGGGCAGCAGGGCGTTCTGCAACCACGTCCGGTTCGGGTCGAAGGGGCCTTTCTCCGCCGACCACGCCCGCATGACCTCGTCGATCATCCGCCGGAGTCCGCTCGGGGTGAGCACGGGGCCGTAGTGGAGAAAACCGTCGCGCTCGTATGCGGTGAGTTCCCGCTCGTCCAGGCGCCGGTAGACGAACAAATCGGTTTCCTGAGCAATGGTGATCATGCGATGCCTCCGGGCTATGTGTGCGTCCGACCGGGCACCCCGGCCGCGCGGAGCTTTTCAACTATAGGATTGCGGATAAAACCCGACCAGCCGCCGCCGGCGCAACGGGTCCGGCAGGGATGCATCCGCGACTCAAATCGACCGATCACGTTCCCCGGAACGAGATCACTTTAAAGCCCGCGGACTTCAGCGTTCGTCGCCGTGGCGACCCGCGCGGCGCCTTGTGCGAGGGCCGATTGTCGCTCGCGCTCCGATCACCGCGCGGGCTAAAGCCCGCGGCTCTTTAGAGTTACGGAACTCCGACGACTGTGATCGGTCAGTTTGAGATTCGCCAGAGAGCGGCACCTTGCGGGCGGAAGGGCAGATGTCAGCCAGAACGCATGCGTCGCACCGAGGTTGGCGCGCCCGGCAGACTTGCCGGCCATGTTGGATCAGCAACACGTGGAAGGGATAGATCAGCTTCGGCGGACACAGGGCTTCGAGCCGTGCGTGAGCCTCATTGGCTGAGGTCTGCTCTGAGATGAGGCTGAGCCGTCGCGCGAGCCGATGCACGTGGGTATCGACCGGCAGGGCGGGCTTGCCGAGATTGAACATCAGTACGCAGGCGGCGGTCTTCGGGCCGACGCCCGGCAGGGCGAGGAGATACTCGCGGGCCTTCTCCAGCGGTTTGCGGGCGAGGAAATCCAGCGACAACGTGCCGCGGTCCGCCTGTATCGCCCGCAGGACGGCCTGAATGCTGCGCGTTTTCTGTCGGGCCAACCCGCCACACCGGATTGCCCGCTCGACTTTGCCTGGTGGAGCGAGCATCACCTGGCGCCATGTGGAAAGCGCCCGCTTCAGATTGCGATAGGCTGCGTGGGAGTTGACGTCGCTGGTATGCTGTGACAGTACTGTGGCGATCAGGCCATTTAGCGGCTTGCCCCAGCGCTTCCAGGGCCGAGGCCCGTAAACGCCGGAGAGACGCTCGACAAGGGCGGCTATCGAGAATCCTGAAGCCATGCGGTTCAGCGATCAACTGCGGTGAGCAGGAGCGATTTCACCTGCGACGCTTCTGAAACAATGCCTGCTGGGTGACCAGGCCCGATGTTGTCGAGGGCGGAATCTGTCGCAAGGCCGCCTGGAAAGCGTCCTCAATCGCTTCCATGTCTGCGGCCACGTCGACGTGGGCGAGATCGCGTCGTCGCAATTCCTCCAGGCGAGCCGAAGCGGCTTCCCAGTTCGGGAAACACCCGGAATTGGCGGCAGCGCTGTCAATCATTGGAAGGTTCCTCGCCCGCCGACGGCTGTGTAGCGAACACAGATGAGTATACCACATCAAGCCGGTTTCGGCACCTGGGTGCCGGGATCTTCGGGCGGCCCGGTTCTGCCGCGAAGGGTGCGAGGAAAGCGCGTCGCGCGACGCTTCATCCGTCCGCGC
>JAPKGY010000289.1 GCA_026647385.1 Phycisphaerae bacterium
CTCGAAGAACGCCGGGAACGATCGCGAACCGAATGAAAGCGCAGCGATTCGTCGAGTTGAAGTTTCCCGACGGCCCCCTGCGGCGTCGGCATCGTCAACGGGCATTGGCCGTCCACGTGCTGTATGGGAAGGATCTGGAGTTGCGCCTGCTGGTTCCCCGGGACATCGACGCGGAAACCGCTCGCATCATTCGGCCACTGCGCGCTCGCCAGATCGACGACGTGGAGGACCTGGTCGGGCGCCTGAGCAAACTCGCCACCCTGGGCCGCGAGGTCACCATCTACCCGGATGCGGAGGAGCTCATCAACCGCCGCCTGTTCGCGACGCGAATCGCTGCCAAGGTCGCCGAGATCCGCAAAAACGTGAAGCGTCACCCGCTGCGGAAGGATCTGCTCAAGACAGAACTCCTGCCCTACCAACTGGACGGTGTGTGCTTCGCGGTGGGCGCGGGCCGATCGATCCTGGCCGACGACATGGGGCTCGGAAAAACGATCCAGGGCATCGGTGTGCCCGAGTTGCTCACACGGGAGGCGGGCATCTCCAAGGTGCTGATCGGGCACAAGCCCGACGCTCCGGTGGACGAGACGGAGAGCGAGAAAAGGGCTCGGGAGGCGGAAGGTCTGGCCCGTCGCGAGAACGTCGCCGCCGCCGGCGGCCAGCTTCTCGCGGCCGGGCTCGCCCTGTTCGGCGAGTTGCTGGGGCCCAGGGCCGCAGCCGAAGCCGCGCCGGCCGTCGTCAACGGAATCAGGGATCGGCTGGCGGACTGCATCGAGCGAGACGAGCGGGGTCGCACGCAACTGGGCATCGTCTTGTCCGACGACTCACTCCTCGAACGAATCGCCGAAACCCTCTCGCGACTGGTTAAAGGATAAGGGCGCGTCAACATTTCCGACAAGTCGGGGTATGCCAACATCCCGAACCGACCGATTGCATCCATCGGAGTCCCGCAACTCTAAAGAGCCGCGGGTCGCCACGGCGACTCACCTGCGGAGAGATGGCCGCACCACAACGAGACTCTCTCGCCGAAAAACGGCACTAAAGCGGGCATCTCTTCCCTCCACCCTCACCCCTGGCGTACAATCGCACGGACGCATCCCAAGGGCGGGCGGCGGGCGTGGGACCGCATCTCATGCGGAGGTCATCCCGTGGCGGATCACGATCATCCGAACGAACGGTCCGGCGAACAGGTGCGCGGTGATGAGCGGCTTGCCCTCCAGACCCGGCTTCGACATGGGCTGGAGGCGGTGGCCCTCAGCCTGCTCATCCTCATGCTGATGTATGTGATCCTGCGCGAGCTGGCGGGCATCCTCAGACCTCTGCTGATCGCCGGATTCCTCTGTTACCTGTTCGTCCCCGCGCACCGCTGGCTGGTCAGGCACAAGGTTCCCTCGATCCTGGCGTACCTGCTGATCGCCGGGATGGTGCTGGGGACGTCCTACGGGGTAGCCACGATGACCTACCGGAGCATCGAGCGGATGAGCAAGGACCTGCCCACCTACGCCGGCAAACTCCAGACCGCCAGGGAGGAAGCGGTCGCCGCCCTGAAGCAGAAGTTCAGCCGTCTGGTCCACGAGGTCCACCGCACGGACACCGGTCCCGCGAGTCTCTCCGCCACCGACGCGGCATCATCCGGCCCCGCGTCGGCCGATTGGAACCGGGCCGGCTCTTCCGAACCCTCCGCGGCCGCGCCGGACGAATCGCAATATCGACTGTTCTCGATCGACCAGTTGACCGCGCTCGGACGATCCGGCGTCGAAACCTTCGTCGGATTGTTCACCAGCATGTTCGTGGTCGTGGTCTTCATGGTTTTCCTGCTGGCGGAGATGGCCGGCATGGAAAAGCGGGTCGCGAGCGCCTTCGGAACCGACAAGGCCGGACAGATCCTGGAGGTCACCCGAAAGATCAACGCGGCCGTGACCCAGTACATCGCGGTCAAGACCTTCACCAGCCTGCTGCTGGCGGCTGCCACGACCGTCATCCTGGCCTTGTTTGGCGTGCAGTACGCCGTGCTCTGGGGCATTCTCACGTTCTTCGCCAACTTCGTGCCCTACATCGGCAGCATGATCGCGGTGGCCCTGCCGATCCTCATGGCCTACGTCCAGTTCGCCGCACTGCTGCCGGCCGTCGAACTCCTGGCGATCCTCACCGTCTGCCAGCTCGCCATCGGTTATGCCGTCGAGCCCAGAATGATCGGCCGCAAACTGGGCGTCAGCCCGCTGATGATTCTGCTCTCCCTGGCGTTCTGGGGATTTCTGTGGGGCGTCCCGGGCATGATCCTGTCGGCCCCGCTGATCGTGACGGTCAAGATCATCCTCGAGAACATCGAACCGACCCGCCCACTCGCCAAACTGATGTCCAGCGGTTAATCTATCCCGCCGAGGCTTCAAGTGGACGAGTGCAGGGATACCAACCCGGAATGTGGGCATTGCGGCATGCACGGCCTGTGCAACATCAGGCCCGGGGATTCCACGGGCGCACCGGCATCGACCGAGCCCGTGGAAGGACTGGCCGCCGCCTCGTTCATCGTGTTCCTGGTTCCCCTGGCAGCCGGGATCGGCGGCGCGTTCGCCGCGGCCCGCCTGTTCGCGACCGAGGCTGCCGCCTCGCAGAACAAATGGTACCTGCTCGGCCTGATCGCGGGCGCAGGTGTCGGCCTGGTTCTGGCGAAGTGTGCGGTGTGGCTCTGGCGGCCGGTCAGGACAGGCCCGGGCGGAGGCAAGGAATGATCAGCGGTTTACTCGACCGGATGAGGGGGCTGAGGAGTTTCCCGCGCGGGGTTCACCCGCCGCATCGCAAAGCCTACTCCCAGGCAGCCCCGATCGAGCTGTTTGCGCCGACGCAAGAATTGATGCTCCCCTTCGTGCAGCACATCGGCGTGGCCTGCGACCCGATCGTCCAACCCCGGCAAAGCGTGGCCTACGCGGAGAAGATCGCCGACGCGGCGTCGCCGTTGGCTGCCCCCATCCACGCCCCGGTGGCCGGCACCATCGGCACCGGAACGATGGCCGTACTGCCGAGCGGACGGCGCGTGCCGGCCATCCCACTGGCCCCGGCCGCGGAGAATCCGCTGCCACCGGACTTCCTGCAGCGGTTCCTCGACCGCCGATGGGACGACGTCGAGCCGGAGCGATTCGATCCGGACGAGATCTGCGCGAGAATCCGTGAGAACGGCGTCGTGGGCATGGGCGGCGCGACGTTTCCGACTCACATCAAGCTGAAGAAAAACCCGGCCAAACCGATCGACACGGTGATCATCAACGGGTGCGAGTGCGAGCCGTACCTGACTTCAGATCATCGGTTGATGGTGGAAGCGCCGGAGCCGATCGTCGTCGGCCTGCAACTGGCCATGCGCGCGTGCGGAGCCGGGCGGGGCCTCATCGCGATCGAAGCGAACAAGCCCGACGCCATCGACGCCATGCGACGGGCCATCCAAGGTCGGCCGGGAGTCGAAGTCGTCGTCTGCGCGACCAAGTACCCGATGGGCGGCGAACGGCAACTGATCCCCGCCGTGCTCGGGCGCACGGTGCCCAGCGCGCCGAAAGGGCTCCCCCTGGATGTCGGCGTGGTCATGGTGAACGTGGCGACGGCCCATAGCATCGCCCGCGGAGTGGTCCGCGGAATCCCGTTGACCCACCGCGTGGTGACGGTGACGGGCGCCGGGGTGAACCAGCCGGGCAACTGGCTCGTGCCGATCGGGACGAAATTCAGCGACCTGCTCGGACATTGTGGCGGACTGAAGGAAACCGCCCTCAAAGTGGTAGCCGGCGGACCGATGATGGGGCCGACGGTTCCGAACCTGGACGTCGCGGTGGTCAAGGGCACGAGCGGCATCACCGTCATGATCGAGGAGGAAACCGCGCACTGGCGGGAGTCCCCGTGCATCCGCTGCTCGCGATGCGTGGACAACTGCCCGCTGCACCTGTCGCCGACCAAAATCGCCCATGCGATCAAGTTCCGCGACTATGACCTGGCGAATCAGTACGACATGAACGCCTGTTGCGAGTGCGGATGCTGTTCGTACGTTTGTCCGGCCGGAATCCCACTGGCCCAGTACATCCGCGCGGGGAAAAACCAGGTTCGAGCAATGGCTGCCCGAAAGCAGGAGTTCGCGACGTAACGCCCCGATGCATGTCGCCGCTCCGGTCACAGCCGTTTGAGGAGGAGTAAAGTCTCCGATGAGTCAGGTCCCCAGATCCCCCGATACGGAGGGCGGCCCCAAACCGGAGGGCCCGCGAGCCTTCCTGGTCAGTTCCGCGCCGCACCTGAGGGAGCCGGCGACGACCCGGCGGATCATGTTCGACGTGGTGCTGGCGATGGCCCCGCTGTTGATCGCCGCCACGATCTTCTTCCGCGAACGCGCGTTGCTCCTCGCCGCCGTCACCGTGGCTGCCTGCCTGATCACCGAAGCGATCGCCAACCGGATGCGCGGGCGCGACCAGTCCTCCCTGACCGACGGGTCCGCCGTCGTGACCGGCCTGATCCTCGCGTTTTCGCTCCCCCCCTCGCTCGATCTCTACCAGGCGGCGCTCGGCGGATTCGTCGCGATCGCCCTGGCGAAGGCGATCTTCGGCGGACTCGGACAGAATCTGTTTAATCCCGCCATGGTAGGCCGGGCGTTCCTGATGATCTGTTTCCCCGCCGCGTTGGGTGTATGGACCGAGCCGGTGACGCTGAACCGGGTCGGAGACCCGAGTATTGAGGGAGTGACGATGGCCACCCCGCTGGGCGCGTCCTCCGCCCTCCAGAAAGGTCAACCGGGCGATCTGCCGAAAACCGCCGATCTGTTCACCGGCAGAGTCAGCGGTTCGCTGGGCGAAACGAGCGCCCTGGCTGCCCTGATCGGCGGGCTCTACCTCCTGGTCCGCCGCACGGCCGACTGGCGGCCGGTCGTCGGCATGCTCGGGACCGCGGTCGTTTTCGCGGCCATCGCCCACTGGGCGTCGCCGGCGCGGTTCCAGGCACCTCTGTTTCACCTGAACAGCGGCGCCCTCATGTTCGGGGCTTTCTTTATCGCCACCGACTACGTCGGGTCGCCGATCACACCGGCCGGCCGATGGATCTTCGGCATCGGGGCCGGGGCCTTGGTCATGCTGATTCGTCTTTTCGGGGCCTACCCGGAGGGCGTGATGTTTGCGATCCTGATCATGAACGCGTTCACGCCTCTGATCGAGCGTTGGACGGTTCCGCAGCCGTTCGGCGGGCACGTGCCCGCCTGACGGCAAGGCTGGCGGGTCGAAGGCATGAACGAAGAACGCAATCGGACGGATAAACAAAGGGTGCATCGGTGAAGAAGTTTGTGAACGAATCCTGGCTGATACTCGTCCTGGGCGTCGTATTCGCGCTGCTGCTGGCGGGCACGCAGACGCAACTCGCGGGGCAGATCGCCCGCAATCAGCA
>JAPKGY010000029.1 GCA_026647385.1 Phycisphaerae bacterium
AGATACTTCGGGCGATCCGCCGTGATGCGCGCGACCAGCTCCTGGGGCGTCAGGCCCTCGGCCTCCGCCTTGAGCATGATCGGAGCGCCGTGGGCATCGTCGGCGCCGACGAAGTGCACCTCGTGGCCCTGTATGCGCTGGAAACGCACCCAGACGTCGGCCTGGATGTACTCCATGATGTTTGTCGTCATTGCGACCGATCCCGGCCGCGGCCGATCGGGTGCCAAGCTCGAGATCCATCGCAAGTACATCGACATCCAGCTTGTGCTTTCCGGTAACGAGGAAATCGGCTGGAAGCCCACCCTGGCATGCAGCCAGCCTGAGGCCGACTTCGACGCATCGCGCGATCTCGGGTTTTTCCGGGACTCGCCCGCTCTGTGGTTGCCGATGACGGCCGATACTTTCGCGGTGTTCTTCCCCGAGGATGCTCATGCGCCTCTCGGCGGTGAAGGCCCGCTGCGAAAAGCGATCGCCAAGGTCCTTGTCGAATAGGGCCGCGGGGCAAAATGGGGACAGGCACCGCCTCAAACGATATACCAGGGGGCAGGGATTGTTTGAGAACAAAGGGATTCTTGTCGCCGGAGATCCTGCGCGGGCGGAGCCAGTCCCCACTTTGACCGCCAACGTGTGCTCCGCGTGAGCACCCGGCGAGTTACGCCCGTATTATTTGCGATGAGCGAAGCGTCTTTCAACATCCGTCGCATGGCTCCGGCCGACCGGCTGCCCGTGGCTGAACTGATCTTCCACTCGACGAATGCCTGGTACCTGGCCGCCGGCCGATCGCCCATCTTCACCGGTCAACCCCGGTCGACCGCGCTCTTCTACGACGTCTACCATTCGCTGCCCGGCAGCGTCGGCATCGTGGCCGAGGATCGCGCCACCGGCACGTTGATCGGCTCGTGCTTCTACCACGAGCGCCCCATGCACGTCTCGCTCGGGATCATGAACGTGCATCCCGACCATTTCGGGCGAGGCGTCGCAAGTCGAATGCTCGATCACATCATCGCGGTCGCCGACCGCGCAACCAAAGCCCTGCGACTCGTCTCCAGCGCGGTCAATCTCGATTCGTTCTCGTTGTATACGCGCAAGGGTTTCGTGCCGCGCGTCGCCTACCAGGACATGTATCTGCGGGTGCCCGACGCCGGGCTTGGACCGGCCTCGCCGCTCGCGTCGCGCGTCAGGCCGGCCTGTCTCGCCGATGTCGACCGCATCGCGGAACTCGAGCTGGCCGTCAACCACATCCGGCGGGACGACGACTATCGTGTGTTCATCGAAAACCGCATGAACATCTGGCACGTGTCGGTCATCGAAGGCACGGACGGGGCCCTCGACGGCTTTCTCGCGTCCTGCGCTCACCCCGCGTCACGCATGCTCGGTCCGGGGGTTGCACGCACCCAGGAGCAGGCAGCCGCCCTGATCCTCGCCGAACTCGATCGGCATCGGGGCTATACGCCCGTCTTTCTGGTCCCCGTCCAGTGCGCGGAACTCGTCCGCGCAATGTACGGGCTGGGCGCCAGAAACTGCGAATTGCACTTCTCCCAGGTCCGGGGCCATTGGCCGGGCCTGGACGGCGTGAACATGCCGACCTTCATGCCCGAGACAGCCTGATCGGGACAGCATACGTGCAGTCGGCGCCCCGCCTGCTCCACCGCTTCGCCACCGAACGGGAACGAGTGTATGACGGCTTCGACGGGCGATCAGAGCAGTGACGCGGACTCACGTCGCGGAGCGACCGCATCATAACGGGACACGACAGGATGCCGCGGCAGCCAAAACCGGGAGGCTTGATGGCTTGGTCCGACGACTGTATGGCCTGCCCACATTTCGATCCACCCGAGCGGCTTGCTGAGACCATGCAGAAACGCCGCGCTCGGGCCGGGAGGAGTGTGTTTCGATACCAAGGTCGCCGAAGGCCTCGTCGATCGGGCGCCCAGGCTCGCGGACAAAGGCGGTCAGTCATTTCATACCGGGGCTCTCCGGCTCCGGTTTGGAGTCATCCGGGCACCGGAGGACCATCTCGACCGCCTCGTCGACGACGGCGAGGTAGTGAGCCCAGACGATGATCCCCTGGCGGCGCCACCGCTTCTGCATCTGGCAGGCACCGTGTCGCTGGCGTTGATCTCTGAGGACGCGTATGGTAGTGTATGTCTTCGGGGTAGGTAGCTCAGTTGGTAGAGCAACGGACTGAAAATCCGTGTGTCGCCGGTTCAACTCCGGCCCTACCCATTAAAGCCCCGGTTGCCACTCAGCTCCTCACGCGAAAAGGGTTATAGGTCCGCGCGGAGCGGCTTGGCCCACGGGGGTTCGGTCGGCCGGGCCACGCGGCAGGCGGACCGGCCAACACCGGGATCGCCCGTACTCGTGCCGTTCGGGGCGTGTAACGGTCCTTTCCTCAGCGATATCCGATCCCGAGCCATCGGAGGCCCGATCGATGACATTAGCGATGTCTCGCTTGCTTTCTGGGTGCGGCACGCCCGGCGCATCGAAGGCCCGGCTCTGGTGTGTACTGGGGGGGGTCCTGACCGCGACTGTTTCGGCCGCCCAGGCGCCGCGGATGAACGTCCTGTTCATCGCGGTCGACGACCTGCGCCCGCAACTGGGTTGCTACGGCGACCCGGTGGTCAAGTCACCATGCATTGACCGGCTCGCCCGCAGCGGCCTGGTGTTCAACCGGGCCTACTGCCAGCAGGCGGTGTGCAGCCCGTCGCGCACGTCGCTACTGACCGGTCTGAGGCCGGACACCACGCGCATCTACGATCTGAACACCCACTTCCGCAAGACCGTTCCGAACGCGGTCACGCTCCCCGAGCATTTCAGGAAAAACGGATACCACACTCAAAGCCTCGGCAAGATCTACCATGCGGACCTCGACGACCCGCAATCGTGGTCGGTTCCATACTGGATGCCGGAGCGGCGGTTTCCGACGTATGCCACGGAGGAGAATCTCCTGCTCGTCAAGATGAAGACGAAACAGATGCGCATCAAGGGCGAGCCGAGAGCCGATGAGATTCTCGAGGAAGACCCGAAAACCCACGCGACCCTGAAGATCAAGCGTCATCAACGGGCGCTGGGGCGTGCCTGGGAGATCGCCGAAGTCCCCGACAACGCGCTGCCCGACGGCCAGGTCGCCGATCATGCCGTCGAGGTCCTGCGGACGGTGAAGGACAGCGCATTCTTCCTGGCTGTCGGCTTCTTCAAGCCGCACCTCCCGTTCGTCGCGCCGAAAAAGTACTACGACCTGTATCCGCCGGAGGCCATCAAAATCGCCTCCAACCCGGATCCGCCGACCGATGCGCCGGACCTCGCCATGAGCGACTGGGGCGAGCTGCGGCATTATGAAGGCATCCCCAAAAAAGGTCCGCTGCCTGAGGAAACCGCCAGACAGCTGATCCGAGGCTACCGCGCCGCCACCAGTTACACGGACGCGCAGATCGGCCGGGTGCTCGACGAACTCGATCGACTCGGACTGCGCGAGCGGACCCTCATCGTGCTGTGGGGCGACCATGGTTGGCATCTGGGCGAACATGGGCTGTGGTGCAAGCACACGAACTTCGAGGAGACGACGCGGTCGCTGCTGATCCTCAGCGTCCCAGGCTGCCCGAAGGCAACCGGCGTCCATACCGATGCCCTCGTCGAGTTCGTGGACATCTACCCCACGTTGTCCGAGCTGTGCGGCCTGCCCCGGCCGGAGGGACTCGAGGGCCTCAGCATGGCTCCGCTGCTGAATGATCCGAACCGAGCGTGGAAAAAGGCCGCGTTCAGCCAGTTCCCTCGCCGCAAGACGATGGGCCACTCCGTCCGGACCGACCGCTTCCGCTACACCGAATGGGCGGTTCCAGGCCAGGAACCCGTCGGCGTCGAACTCTACGACCACCAAGTCGACCCCGGAGAGAACAGGAACATCGCCCGACAGGGCGACATGAAAGATCGTGTCCAGGAGCTCAGGCAACTGCTGCACGCGGGATATACCGCCGCTTGGCCGCCGGGAGCGTCGGTATCGACCGCTTCGCGCCCGGCTCGATAGTGAACCGCGGCGTCGCGTGGAAGATCAGGCTCATGGTACACCAGGATCGAATCACCTTTCGGACGGCCGGGCATCGCGAGATGCGTGATATCACCGATGCCGTCGCCCGGATCGTTGATGCCTCCGGCATTCGCACGGGGATCGCCCACGTGTTCAACATCGGCAGTACCGGCGCGGTGGGCACGATCGAGTTCGAGCCGGGCCTGCGGCACGACCTGCCCGAGTTGCTCGATCAGCTGATCCCGCCGAGCCGCGACTACGGCCATGAACTCGCATGGAACGACGGCAACGGCCACTCGCACCTTCAGGCGACTTGGCTCGGCCCGGACCTGACCGTGCCGGTGCGCGAAGGCCGCCCCGCGCTGGGTACCTGGCAGCAGATCTTTCACCTCGAGTGCGATATCAAGCCGCGCAATCGCGAGGTCGTCGTCACCGTGATGGGAGAGTGACTTGGATGGATGTGCGTTACCTGGGGGTTGACGTCGGCACGAAGCGAATCGGGCTCGCCCTGAGCGCGCCGGGAGGCATCGTTTCGCCGCTGGAGGTTCTGCCGGCGGCCCCGACCGTCGAGGACAACGCCCGGGCGATCCTGGCGGTGGCTGACGAGTACGCCGCCGGCGCCATCGTGATCGGCCTGCCGCTCAATATGGACGGCACCGAAGGCGACCAGGCGAAGGTCAGCCGGGCCCTGGCCGCCGCCATCGGACGAGCGAGCCCGCTGCCGGTGCATCTTCACGACGAACGCCTCACCTCGCACGCGGCCGACCACCGACTCATCGAACGCGAGTTAACCCGCAAGAAAAAGAAAGCCCGTCAGGATGCGGTGGCGGCACAGATTCTGCTCGAATCATTCCTGCAGGCTCAGGCGGAGTAACTCAGACCGACCGATCGCATCCGTCGGAAGGATATGATCCAAAGAGCCGGGGCTCATTGATCCCCGAAGCGGTCAGTTTGAGTAAACAATGTTTTTCGACGATCTGGCATGGACGGGGCGGTCCGGGCTCGATCAGGCGGCGCCGAAAAACAAGGCTGTGAACCCGAGAATGAAAGCGTCCAGAATGCCCGAGACCAACTGAATGATGATCTCGCTGATGAACGAACGGAACTCGGTCCCCTTGATGTAGTCGCCGAGTTCCGAAACGCTCGTATTCATCAGGGGGCTGACGAAGAACATCAACGGCACGGCGACGCTGTAGAGACTGGTCCGCATGAATCGCATGGTTGTGCTCCTGCATGCCCGGATGGAACCGAATTCATTATACCCGCCGGGGCGGGAGTGTACAGGGCAGGTCTTTGTGTTGCGCGGGCGAACGGTTTGCACCCAAGAGAGGGGGACAGTCCCCATTTCGCAGCGGTTTCCTGACGTACCGGACCGATCGTGTGCCCCAACCCGGCTTATGTTCCGGCGAAAGGGGGACAGACCCCGGCCTCTCGCACACCCTCTCAGGCTCGATTGAGCCGATTCCGGAAATAGGCGAGGCGTTCGGCGGACGTCATTTTGCCGAAACTTGGACCGGGCACGGGGGCTTTGCGAACGGACGGTCCGCCCGCCGGGGCCCTCGGGCCGGCCGCCGCCGGCTGGCGTGAGCCGTTGCCGCCGGACGCGCCGCCGGACGCGCCGCCGGGGACGACCACCCGCTCCGACCCGCCGTAGCTCATCGCCTGGTCGGTCAGCTTCATGTCCTCTTCGAGCGGGCGGTATGGCTTGATGCCCAGCCCCTGCAGGATGCCGTGGTACGCTCGAACCGCCTCCTCCGGGGAGATCTGCCCGTCGACGATCCGCCGCAGCATCTCGATGAACGCGAACTGGTTTTCCGCGTTGTTGATCTTTCGGCCGAACAGCGCAACCCGCGCGCCGTACTTCTGTGCGTCGGCGAGCAGCTTGAACGCGTCGTACGTCGTTCCCGAGGAGCCGCCGAGAATCCCGATGATCAGGCCGGGGTCGTAACGAGCGAGTTCCTCGGTGTACTTCGGCCCGTGGTAGACCATCTTGAGGAACAGAGGCCGTCCCTTGTCGGGCACGCCCGCCAGGCAGCGTACGATCATGTCATTGATGAAACCGCCGAGCTTGTCGGGAGGGATCGGTTTCTGCGGCGCGTTCGGGTCGAACACCTCGAGGAAATGTCGGAAGCTCTTGCGTTCCGCCTCGATGCGGAACGTCTTGTACGCCTCGAGGGTCTGCTTGTCGAGTTCGAGGTCATTGTTGAACGTCACGCTGTACAGGCCGAGGTCGGCACCGAGGGCACGCTCCTTCGGGTCGCAGTCGATCTTGCCGCACTGGATCTGATCGATCGTCGTCGACTGGAAAGGCCGCGACGGCTTGGAGCTGAACACCCCCTCGCGCACCGCGTGAATATCCGTCGTATCGTTGGCCCGGGCGGCCGGCGTGACGTGCGAGTTCTCGAACAACCGCTCCTTGATGGCCAGAATGCCGTTGCAGTGGGCCGACATGAGCATGATATCCACCAGCCCCTGCCGCACGATCTGGCGAATGATCTCATGGAACTCCGCCAGCGTCCGGAACCTGCCCTCCCGGGAGTAATGCTCCGGCGATTTGCCCGGCGCCGCGATGCCGAATGCCATGTCGGCATCCTTGGCGTCGGCGATGATGAACTCGCCGCAGTTGGGGTTCGCCTTGATCCTGGCCAGCTTGATATCGAGGCTTTTCTGTACCATGGTCATCCCCGATCGAGCGGCCGCGTCGGCCGCCGCCTGATTCTTACTTGATCGACTCCATGATCCGATTGGTGATTTCCTGCACGAGCGCGTCCATCTGGCCGGCGGTCAGCGAACCGCTGGCGATGGCTTCCGCGGGGATCGCCGGGTGCGAACAGCCGCATCCCCCGTTGAAGCCGCGCCCGAACTCCGTGTTGACGCACAGATCGGCGTTGGTGATGCGCCGCGGATCCACGCCCATGCCGAACCTCTCCTTGAGATCGAGTAATTCCTCGACCTTGGGCTCGGTGATCCGCTCGACGCCGCCGGCCTGCTTGGCCAGCAGCAGCATCTTGCAGTAGGCGTCCAGGATTTCCGTCCAGAAGTACGCCTGTTCGAGCGTCGCGCCCCACGAGACGGTGCCGTGATTCTTCAGGACCGTCACCTTGGAAGTCTTCACGAATGGCAGGATCGTATCGGCGAACGCCTGGCTGCCCGGCGTCTCGTAGACCGCGGTCGGCACGATGCCGAGGAACACCTCGACCTCCGGCAGGATGCACGACGGGATTTCCTGCCCGGCGATCGAGAAGGCCGTCGCGTGCGGCGGGTGGCAGTGCACCACCGCCTTGACCTCGGGGCATTCCTTGTAGATTTCCAGGTGCAGCAGCACCTCGCTCGTCCGCTTCTTTCTGCCCGCAATCTGCTTGCCAGTCATGTCCACCGTGCAGATGTCGTCGGGCTTCAGAAAACCCTTCGACGTCAGCGTCGGCGTACACAACACGCGCTGGTCGTCGATCCGGCACGAGATGTTGCCGTCGTTGGCGGCGGCAAATCCCTTCGCGTAGACCCGACGGCCGATCTCACAGATTTCCTGCTTGAGTTTGAATTCATTCACCATGACGTTTGCCCTGAAACAGAATCCCCCGCACCCGGCGCGGGGCGTTGCCTCCTCACTGATCTCCGTACGTCACCTGATCGATCAGGCACGCGATATAGGCGTCGACCGCCACCCGATCCGGATGGAACGGCATGGCCCCTTCGCGGCCTTCGCTGAAGCCGACGCGTTCGCCCAGCCCGGCACCCAACTCATCCCATGCGACCACCGGCTCGCTGCCGCCGGGTACATCCCTGCCCCCCGCCACCTGACGCAACGTCTCCGGGTCGTGCGGCTGGACGATCATCAGCCGTGCCCCGATGAACTTCGGGTCGCACACGCTCAGCGTGACCTTGCCGATCACCTCACCAATCCGCACGACCGCCTCCCTGCTCGATCTCCGAAATCATCGCCGCGACCTCGGGCCGGGGCATCGTCCGTCCAGCCGCGAACCGGTCGACCATCTGCCGCATCAGGTAAGGCGTCTGGTGCGGGTACTCGATCACCAGCACGTTGATGCCCAGCTCCCGAACCGCCTCTTCCACCATGGGCACGCACGCCCCGAGCGCCGCCCGGATGCCCGCGAATTTGTTCGCGACGCACGCCGCCACCGCCCCATCGCCCGCGAACACGACGCCCTTGCTCGCCTCGCCGCGGCGGATCCGGCTGCACAGCTTTCGCGTGGCCGCCGCCATCGCCCCCGCGCCGACCGTCGGCTCGATCACATCCACCAGTCCGCCCGCCCGGTCCAGCATGGTCCGCATCATTCGCAGTTCGGGCACCTTCGGGTCCATGACCACCGCGAGCGATCGACCCCGATTGTCCGGCGTATCCTGCCAGGTCACCGGGACCGCGTGCTCCTTGAACCAGTCCCGCGCCGCCGGCGTCACGAGCGAGCCCTTGGCCAGCACGATCGGCGTTTGCGACCGGAGCAGGTCGTCGAGCATCTTCGCCGTGACCACAGGCCGACTCATTCCCCGGGCCCTTTCACGCGATGTCCGTCAGTACTTTCCGCGAATCGTCGCAGATGCACATCGTCCACCAGCGGGCCGGAGAGGTCTCGTCGTTCACCATCTCCCTTCCATATATCCCGTCGCTCGACAGGACCACCACGTCGCCCGCATGAGCACCCAGTTTGTCCATCGCCAGCACCGGATCGTTCGAGGCCGCCCCGATCGGTTCGCACACCAGCAGCCGGGCGCCGCTCAGCGAGCGATGCTTCACCGTCGAGACCGCCTTGCCGACCACGCGCGCCAGAATCACAAGCTCACGCTCCCTCAGCCGCCATGCATGCCGGCCTCGCCGAGGCGGAGTATGGAGAGTGGAGAATGGAGAAAGTCATCCTCGTGATCTCCGCTTCTTCCGCGTGGTCGTCGGCATGGCGACGATTTCGTTCCATTCCTTTGTCAATTTGCTCGACCGGCGGGCCGGCAGAAGCGCATTCCGCTCGATCCGCCGAATTCAGTGCAACGTTTCCCGCCCCTCGCGAAGCGCCAGGCTCGCCCTGTCTCACAGGATGCGTAGGTTTTCCACCATCACGCACCGCCGCATTCGCGTGAACGTCAGCGGGCTCGTGATCCCCTCACCGGTCGGCGACGCGATGCTGTAGCTCGGATACCCTTCGCCGCCGCCGCCGAGGCCCGCCAGGCAAGAGCCGTTCTTCACGAAAATCGTGGTATTCACCGCCTTGCCCATCCGGGTCATGTTCGAGACGTTCTGGGACCAGATAATCGCGGTGTGTCCGAATCCGTGTTCGAACTTGACCGCCAGGGCGATCGCTTCATCAACGTCCCGGCACCGCGTGATCGGCAGAAACGGCATCATCTGTTCGCAGGGCAGCCACGGGCTGTTCACGTCCACTTCGCCGAACAGCAGTTGCGTCCCCGCCGGGACGCTGACGCCGATCGCCCGGGCCAGCACGTCCGGGTCCTTGCCGACGAACTTCTTGTTCGCCAGCCAATGGCCGCTCTTCTCGTCCTTCTGGATCGCCACCTGGGTGAGTGCGTTGATCTGGTCGGCGTTCAGCCGGAACGCGCCGTTGCGGCCCAAGGCATCCATCAGCCGGTCGGCCACGCCGGCGACCACGAATACCTCCTTCTCGCCGATGCACAGTACGTTGTTGTCAAAGGCCGCCCCTTCGATGATCCCCTTGGCGGCCTTCTCGATGTCCGCGGTCTCGTCGACGACCACCGGCGGATTGCCCGGCCCGGCGGCGATCGCCTTCTTCGGGCTCGCCATGGCTGCGTTCGCCACGCCCGGCCCGCCCGTCACGCACAACAACCGAATGTCCCGGTGATTGAAGATCTGGTTGGCGGACTCGATCGTCGGTTTCTCCAGCACGCAGATCAGGTTTTCCAGTCCGGTCTTGGCCTTGATCGCCCGGGAGAACCGCTGCGTCGCCAGGATGGCTGACTTGATCCCGTTCGGGTGCGCGTTGACCACCAGCGTGTTGCCCGCCGCGATCATCATGATCGCGTTGCACGCGAGCGTCGGGATCGAGTGGGTCACCGGCGTTATGACGCCGATCACGCCGTACGGCGCGTGCTCGGTCACGGTCAGGCCGTAATCGCCGCTGACCGCCTCGGTGGTGATCATCTCCATGCCGGGGATCGTTCGCCCCACCCCCGTCAGCTTGGCGATCTTGTGGTCCAGCCGCCCGATGCCGGTCTCATCCAGCTCGTACTGGGCCAGCTCCTCCGCCTGCTGGATGACGATGTCGCGGATACACTGGATGGCTTCGCCGCGCAGCTTCAGCGTGGCTGCCTGCAGCCGCTGCTGAGCGACTTTCGCCGCCGCCACGGCCTCGTCCACCGTCTGAAAGACTCCGTCCACGCCGGAAACGCCGCGGGCTTCAGCGCTCGTCGGCGAGGCGACCCGCGCGGCCTCTCCGTTCCCGGCGACACTCACCTGCAGCCGTTTCAGGACCTCGTTGACCACGTCACGGATCAAAGTGTCGTTGATGGCCGTGCTCATTATTCTCGCTCCAAACGTTCCTTCGGTTTCAACCGGGCTCGCCTCCAAATCGCAAGACCAAGCAACCTACTCACGATTCAGATCACGCGGCGAAACCCGCCGAACCTTTCTCGATTCTCCATTCTCACTTCTCAACCATATCCGTCCACGTCCCGCCATACCGAAATGCGCCGGTATTGAACTCCTTCGCGCACTTCCAGCCACTACCTTTTCTTGTAGATTTCCCTGCTGCCGGCCTGGATCGCGTCGATGATCCCGACGACCACCGCGTCGGTCGGCATGTTCTTGGTTGATTCGGTCAGCCGGGCCGAACTGCCCTGGGTCACCAGTACGAGGTCGCCCTCGCCGGCGCCGAGCATGTCGATCGCCACCGCCACCCGGCCGGTGTCGACGACCTCCCCGGGCGAATCGCCCTTGACCGTCATCGCCTTGATCAGCAACAGCTTGCTGCCGACGACCGTATCGATCTTCTGCGTCGATACCACGCTTCCGCTCACCTTGCCGATGAACATGACCGTCTCTCCAAGCCGCCCCAACGAGCCGCGGACTTCAATCCGCGCGGCTTTGTCCACGCGTTTGACCGCTCGCAGCGAAACAACGGGATTCGCCCCGCACGGCGCTCGCTCGCGGTCAAACGCTCACCGGGTTCAGCGCGGGATGACCTTGTCGACCTCACCGTGCGGACGGGCGATCACATTGACGCTGACAACCTCGCCGACCTTGGCGGCCGCCGCCGCTCCGGCGTCGACCGCCGCCTTGACAGCCGCCACGTCGCCGGTCAGAACGACCGACACCAGCGCCGAACCCACCTGCTTCCACCCGCGGTAGTGGACGTTCGCCGCTTTCAGCGCCGCATCCGTCGCCTCGACCAGGGCCACCATCCCGCGCGTTTCGATCATTCCAATCGCTTCCTGGGCCATTGCCGTCACTCCTGTCTTTCCGGGCCTCGTCGGCCTCCGGATACCGCGCCGCTGGCAGCGGACGTAGCCGCGGCCGCTCCTCGGCGACTTTCGCGGCGCGCAGCGCGTTGGCGCCGACGCAAACCTCGGCGACGAAGCGGGCCCATGCCGCTTCGTCGGCAAACTCGT
>JAPKGY010000290.1 GCA_026647385.1 Phycisphaerae bacterium
AGTCCTGCCCATGAGGCGAGTGGAATTAAGCCGCCTGGAAAGTTGGATGAAAAAGC
This sequence comes from Phycisphaerae bacterium, assembly GCA_026647385.1. Classification (GTDB taxonomy): domain Bacteria; phylum Planctomycetota; class Phycisphaerae; order UBA1845; family PWPN01; genus JAPKGY01. The sequence goes on from JAPKGY010000290.1 coordinate 57, forward strand.
ATCTGACGAAACAGGATGAAGTGGCGCTGGAGATGACCACGAACACCTGGCATGAAACTGCGAACCTGAGTCATGCTTCACCTACGACGGACCGCGTTTCTGTGGCCCGCGACCAAAGAAAAACCTCGCGGAAAAACCCAACGCAAAGCGCACTGAGCCCCGGCCCAAAGACCGCAAGGCCATCATCCGTAAAAAACACCCCACCCGCAGCCCGAAGGCTGCCACCCAAGACGGTCCCGGGGCCGGCTCGGTTTCCAGGGCAACCTACCCGCTCCAGGATCCGTTTGTGGACCGATATTCTCCTTCTCGGAGTGTAGCATCGGCAAAAAAATCCACACGCTGGCGGAATCGTCAAAGTCTTTTGTGGAAGCAGAGTCGACCCCGCCGTCTGACCAGGTCGACCGGGGACAAACGCCACCCGTGTCTATGTAACTCTCTATCAATAGGCAACTTATGGATTTTCGCCCCGCGGAAGCCTCGGGTGGTGGGCCTTGACCCCGATCATCTCGCCTGACGGGAATCCGCCTAGTCCCTTCACTTCGTCCCGCCCAGGAGCATCAGCACCTCCGAGCGGGTGCGGGCGTCGGATTTGCATCGGCCACGCATGGCCGAGGTCACCATCAGGCTCCCGGGCTTCTGGACCCCGCGGCAGGTCATGCACACATGGGTGGCCTCCATGATGACTGCGACCCCCTTGGCCTGCAGGTGCTCCATGAGCAAGTCGGCGATCTGGCTAGTCAGGCGTTCCTGGACCTGGGGACGCCGGGCGAAGCCTTCGACCACCCGGGCGAGCTTCGAGATCCCGATGATCTTGCCGTCCGGCAGGTAGGCGAGGTGGGCATGGCCCATGAATGGCAGCAGATGATGCTCGCACATCGAATGGAACGGGATATCGCGAAGCACGACCAGCTCATCATACTTCTCGGTGAAGACCGCCCTGAGGTGCGCGGACGGGTCTTGCCGCAGGCCGGCGAAGACTTCCTCATACATGCGGGCGACCCGCATCGGGGTTGCGCGAAGCCCTTCGCGGTCCGGGTCCTCGCCGACGGCGAACAGGATTTCGCGCACAGCCGCCGCGATGCGCTGGAGATCGACCTGGTCGCCGGAGTTGTTGTTCATATGCGGGTCTCCGGATCAGGCCGTCCTACTCGCCGGCCGGCTGGGTCGGCGCAAACTGCTTGGTGATCGCATCGAGAATATCAGCCTCCGCCTGCCGATCGCGACCGACGTAGACCCACTCTTCGCGTGCTCTGGGGGCGTCGGAGCCCAGTCGCTCGATCGGCGTATCGTTGGGGCGGTCGTCGCCGCGGTTGCGCGCGAAAGCCGCCTGCTCCGTCGTATCCAGCCGTTCGATGCGAACCTGGCATTGGAGCATGACGGCCGATCCGTCCTGGGAGAAACGCAGGGTCGCAAGACGACGGTGGCGATTCGGACGGCCGAGCACGTCGCGAATCCGTTCCCCGTGCTGCTCGCCGGTTGCCTCGACGGGTCGCGAAACCAGCGTCGTGCCAGTCGATCGATCGGAGTCCAGCCGATACCCCGAGCGGAAGACCCTGGCGGCTACCGGACGAACCGCTTCGAGGGCCGCGTCCGGGATCAACCGGCTCGTGAACTCCCCGCGCCCTCGCCCGGATTCGCTGAACAGAGAAACGCCCCCTTCAGGTTCCGGGCAACCGACAAGCGACAGCATCGCCAGAGTGGGTAAGAGCAACCAGTGGATGGAACGAGGATGTTGCATGAACGTGTGCTCCGCATTGGCGCCTCGGACCGAAATGGGGCGACCCGCGTCCAATCGCCGAGTGCGCGCCGGCATTATCCGACCCCTCGGGGGCAAGTCAAGGAAAGCAGGAAGGCAGTCATTCGCCTGCCGTTTCGGCAGGCTTTGCGGAGGTGAAAACCCACAACTTGACGCGGCGGCCTTCCGATACATAGAGGGAGGTGGCGAGGGTGCGCGCCCGCTCGCGTTTTGTTGAAGGTGGGGCCTGCGGGTGCTAGAATGCGGTGTCTTGCTGCTGGAGCGTGCCGTTCCGGGCTTTTTTCGGACGGAAGCGCCCCCCGCCCGGACGCGGGTCGGTCGTCGCCATCGGCCGACAATCCCGTCCGTCGCCGCGTGAGTCACCGCTTTTGAGACCGACGGGGAACGGCAATTGCCAGGCATTTTCGGATGGATGGGCAGCCGAGTGACGGCTGACGCCCCTCCACCGCGGTCAGGAGTCGAGCATGTTCGAGAGGTTTACGGATCGGGCTCGCAAGGTCATGGCCCTGGCCAACCAGGAGGCCCAACGCTTCAACCATGAATACATCGGCACCGAGCACATCCTGCTGGGACTGGTGAAGGAGGGTTCCGGCGTCGGAGCGAACGTCCTGAAGAATCTGGACGTGGACCTGCGCAAGGTGCGCCTCGAGGTCGAAAAGCTGGTCAAGCGCGGGCCGGACATGGTGACGATGGGCAAGCTGCCACAGACCCCGCGGGCCAAGAAGGTCATCGAGTACGCGATCGAGGAAGCCCGAAGTCTGAATCACAATTACGTCGGGACGGAGCACCTGCTGCTCGGTCTGCTGCGCGAGCAGGACGGCGTGGCCGCCACGGTCCTCATGAACCTCGGACTCCGGCTCGAGGACGTTCGCGAGGAGGTGCTGAACCTGCTCGGTGCGACGGCCGAAAGCGAGGAGGCCCAGCCGTCGGGCGCGCCGGCCGGTGAACCGAAGAAGGGCAAGAGCAAGACCCCCGCGCTCGATTCGTTCGGACGCGATCTGACCGAGATGGCCCGCGAGGGCAAACTCGATCCGGTCATCGGGCGCAGGCGCGAGATCGAGCGGGTCATCCAGATCCTCTGCCGTCGTCAGAAGAACAACCCGGTGCTGCTTGGTGAAGCCGGCGTCGGGAAGACGGCCATCGTCGAAGGCCTCGCCCAGAAAATCGTCACCGGCGACATCCCCGAGCTGCTGGCCGACCGGCGCATCGTCGTGCTGGACCTGGCGATGATGGTGGCCGGCACCAAGTACCGCGGGCAGTTCGAGGAACGCATCAAGGCGGTCATGAACGAGGTCCGTCGGGCCCGCAATATCATTCTGTTCATCGACGAACTGCACACCCTGGTCGGCGCCGGCGGGGCCGAGGGCGCCATCGACGCCTCCAACGTGCTCAAGCCCGCGCTGAGCCGCGGCGAAATCCAGTGCATCGGGGCGACCACGCTCGACGAGTACCGCAAATACATCGAGAAGGACGGGGCCCTCGAGCGGCGGTTCCAGCAGATCATCGTCGAGCCCCCCAACCGCGAGGAGGCGATCCGAATCCTCAAGGGCCTGCGCGACCGCTACGAGGCCCATCACCGCGTGCAGATCACCGACGACGCGATCCTGCAGGCGGTCGAGTTGTCCGATCGGTACATCACCGGCCGGGTGCAGCCCGACAAGTCGATCGACGTGATCGACGAGGCCGGAGCCGCCGTCCGGCTCAAGACCATGACCAAGCCGCCGAACCTCGCCGAGATCGAGCGCGAGATCGAACGGCTCATCATGGAGAAAGACGAGGCGGTCAAGAACGCCGATTACGAGCGGGCAGCCGAGCTGCGCGACAAGGCCGAGGTGGCCCGTTCGCGCAAGGAGGAGATCCAGCGCGAGTGGCGCGACCGGGCCAAGGAAATCGACGGCGTCGTCGACGAGGAGACCGTCGCCGCCGTCATCTCCGGCATGACCGGCGTACCCCTGACCCGCATGGAAAAAACCGAGGTCGAGCGTCTGCTGCGGCTCGAGGATGAACTGCACAAACGGATCATCAGCCAGGACGAGGCCGTCGCCGCCGTCGCCCGGGCGGTCCGCCGCTCGCGCAGCGGCCTGAAGGACCCGAACCGCCCGATGGGCAGCTTCATCTTCATCGGGCCGTCCGGCGTCGGTAAGACCTACCTCGCCAAGTGCCTGGCCGAGTTCATGTTCGGGGACCCGGACGCGCTGGTCATCCTCGACATGTCGGAATACATGGAGAAACACAACGTCAGCCGGCTCATCGGCGCGCCGCCGGGCTACGTCGGCTACGAGGAAGGCGGTCAACTCACCGAGCGCATCCGCCGCCGGCCTTATTCGGTGGTTCTGCTCGATGAAATCGAGAAGGCCCATCCCGACGTCTTCAACATGCTGCTGCAGATCATGGAGGAAGGCCGGCTGACCGACTCGTTCGGACGGCACATCGACTTCAAGAACAGCATCCTGATCATGACCAGCAACATCGGCGCCGACCGGATCACCAACCAGACCGATTTCGGTTTCGGCAAGCGCGACGAGGAAGTGTCGTACCAGAAGATGAAGACCATGCTGCAGGGCGAGGTCGAGCGATACTTCCGGCCCGAGTTCATCAATCGCGTCGATGAACTCGTCGTCTTCCACAAACTGACCCACGACGACCTGACCAACATCGTCGACCTCGAGGTCGCCAAGGTCGCCAAGCGCCTCCGGGACAAGGGTTTCGTGCTCGATATCGACCCGGCAGCCAAGGACTTCCTCATCGAGCACGGGACCGACGAGAAGTTCGGTGCCCGCCCGCTCCGCCGGGCGATCGAGAACAAGATCGAGGACCCGCTCAGCGAAGCCATCCTCCGCGGCGAGTTCGAGGGCAAGAACCACCTGCTCGTCGTGGTCAAGCAGAACGAGGAAGGCGAAGACGTCCTCCGCTTCGAGGGCTCGTTCGTGCCGCCCGAGCCGGACAAGAACGAACCCGTCGGTGCCGGCAGCGCGGGAGGGACGTGACGCCGCAACGCGCGTTTAGCCCGACACCCCCCACAACACGGGGACCCGAGCCCCCACGCGTTCTCTACATCAATACAGAGCACACGGAGCGCGCTCGCCAAGCCGTTTGCCGTACTGTATCTTTATAGAAGTATTTAGTGGTTCACTCGTCGAGTGAAACGGAAGTACCACCATTCGCTCCAGGGACTTTCACCTGTTTCATCGATTGTTTTGACCCGCCAACGCCCCGGCTGAGCGCCGACAAATCGAATGTTCATGGTTGTCTTGCCGGTTCGAAAGGTAAGAAACGGCGGCGGTTGCTTCGACCAGTCACCGAAACCAGTTTGCCGGGCGGAGCTGCATTCATCATAAACACGATATTCTTGCTGGACAAGGTATTGGGCGTCGGACGGTGTCTCCGGTGCAGGCGACCACTGCAGGACGACTTCACGAGGGTAATGGCTGTACACGGTCTTGTTCGCAGGACTGATGAGGAGCGGTGGTCGCAGCGTCGGACTGATCGGGCCGTCCGAGCTGGGGGCACAAACTCGCCCGAAAGGTAGTTGATGGCGACCTTTTCGCCTTTCTCTCCAAAGCGAGAAACGTGCCTCTTGGGGA
>JAPKGY010000291.1 GCA_026647385.1 Phycisphaerae bacterium
TGAGCCGGTTGCTCACCGCCACGTCGACCCGTCCCAAATCGAGGAGTTCCGACGGCTCTCCCGTGGTGCTGTTGCGAGGGACCAGGCCAATTTGCCCGTTGGTGAGCAGGACCACGACCCTCTCGGGCCAGTCGGCCAGGAACTGCTTGCCGGTGGGCAGGTACCAGCGGCGGATCTCGCGATCGGCGTCGATCGCCGGCAGGTCACGAAGGGCGGTCGACGCTTTGGGGACATACGCTCCCGGCTGGGTGCTCGGAACATAGTCGGGGACCGCCCGCCCGATGGACGCAGCGTCCGCGACGGTCGGCGGTGGTGCCGGCCGGGTCGCCAGGACGGGGGTACCCCCGAGGTCGAAGCGATAGAGCCCGCCGTTGGCCGTCGCCTGGTAGAGGGCGGTGTGGGTCACGAACGGACCACCCGCGGGCCGGTCGACCAGGCGATAGCGCCACAGGAGATCGCCGCTGCCCCGCGCAACCGCGGTCACGACACCGTTGGTGGTCGCGACATAGATGGCCAGTCGGTCGGCGACGACCGGTCCGGCAGGGTCAGCCTCGAGGGTGCGAACGAATTTCCTCGTCCCGTCCCCGCTGAAACACACCATCATCCCTTGTGTGTCGACAGCGATGACCTCGTCGCCGTCCGGTCGATAGATGGCCGGCTGATCGATCGTCGCCGGCGTTCCGAAGCTCCAGGTCTTGACGCCGTCTTTCTTGCGAAGGCAGTAAACCCGCCCATCGAGCCCGACCTGAAAGAGCGACTCGTGATCCATGGCCACACCGGCCGACGTGGTCGCTTGCAGTTTCAGGCGTTCGAGTTCGTAGCCCGAGGCCGGGTCTAGAAAGACCACCTCTTTAAGAAGCGTAAAGGCGACGGCGGGCTTGCCGTCGATGGCGGCAGCGGTGGGCGGCCAGATCGTCCCGAACTCTCCCGCCAGCGGCACGGTCCACAAATGCCGCCCGTCGGTCGCCCGCACCGCCCGCACGAGGCCATCGTTGCCGACGGCGTACAGGTTGCTGCCGACCAAATAGTACCCATCGATGGCTTCGGTGAAGCGCAGGGGCAACTCCGCATGCCAGGCTTCCCTCGCACCGGCCATCGCGATCTGCGGGCCGGACCACGGTCCGAGGGCCTCCGCCCAGACCGGCCCGGCCGTTGCAGCCAGCCAGCAGAAACCGGCAGCCATCTGACAAATCGAGAATCGGACGCTCAAGGGTCCGCTGACTGATCGAGCGATGATAGCCATTCCTGTTCCTCGGATACTCGGAGTGAAGGCGTCGGGAGGCCTCCGTCGCGCCCATTCAATCCGCCCGACGCGAAGCGGTCAAGCCCCGGAAACTCCCGCCTCAAAAACCGGCGCAGGCAAAAGGTGGGACGCAGGGCCCGTCTGGGGCTGATTCGGCCCTCGGACCCAACGCGATCGGGGTCCAAGCCGGGGGGCTCGCTCCGCACCGGGGGGCCTCCATGAAACGTCGGCTACCCGAGGGTGGGCCGGCGATGGAGAACCTCGACGGCTCCTGGGCTGCCCGAGCCCCCAGTTGGAGTATTCGGAGATCCGGCCGGGTCGCCGGGGCGACCACCGTGGCCAGCGGTAGCGCGAAGTCGGGTCGCGAAAAGACCGCCTTCTCCGGGTAGGGCATCCGGGCGCAGCCCATCATTGCGGGCTTGACCCGTCGCCTCCGGCTTCGTCCGCGGGGGCGGACTTGGCTGGGACGAGTCCGCTCCGGGCGCTGGGAAATGGGCCTGCCCGATCCGTCATGCCCCCAGCGGCGGGTTCCACGTTTGGGGGGACTTGCAAACCCGGGCGGGGGACGGTAGGCTTTTTGCGGGGCGTATTGGCGGAACTGGAGTTACGCATCCGCCGATTCGCGGAGAGGTAAGTCTGCACCCGCCAACCGGACCGGTGATTGGGCCGGCAAGCAGGAGCGTCCAATTGACCACAACAACAAAGATCTTCGTAATCCTGGTCTGTATCTTCTCCTTCATTCTCACCCCGCTGGTGATTGCGTACGCCGCCCAGAAGGAGAACTGGCGTAAACTGGCCAACGACACGCGTAACGAGTTGAACATCGCGTATGCCGGCCAGCAGAGCGCCCTGGCTATCCTGACCGCCGAGCAGGATCGGTACGCCGCCCTTCTGAAGCGCAATCAGGATCGCTTCCTGGACCTCCAGAACCAGTACGGGCAACTCCAGCAGCAGATGACCGATCTGACACTGAAATCGGACGATCTGGCCGTCAGCAAGAACGCCCTGGAGGCATCGGTCAACCTGCTGACCAATGAGATGAACGTGCTGAGCAGCCACAACCAGGAGCTGGCCAAGGCCAAGGAGGATGCCCTGGCGCGGGAACGCGACCTCCAGGCCCGGAACATCCAATTGGCTGACCGGGTCAAGCAACTCGACGCGGACAACATTGTCCTGACCCAGCGGCTGCGGCAGCAGGAGGAGGAACTCACGGTCCTCCGCCACGAAAACGAGACCCTCCGGCACCAGACCGGCCTGGGCGTGGCTGCCGCCCCGCCGACCGCCTCGCCGACACCGTCCGCGGTCGCGGCCACACCGGTCGCAACCAGTCCCATCCGGGGCACGGTGACCCGGGTCGACGGGAACCTCGCGACGGTCGACGTGGGGAGTTCCGCCGGAGTCCGACCGGAAATGAGGCTGGTCGTCCTTCGCGACGGGGCTTATGTCTGCGATCTTGCGGTCACCGACCAGGTCACCCCCACGGAGGCCGTCGGCAAAGTCGTGGTTGAATCGGACAAGCGGATCCGGCCCGGCGACAAGGTTGAGGACGCCGTCAGCTTCGCTCGGCAGTAGCAGTTTTGTTCGGCGGTAACGGGGGCGCCGCTTCCAGGAGAGACTCTGATGGCCCAGCCCGGCATGCGAAATAACCTGGTCCCGCCGCTGGACAGCCTGTACACGATCCTGCTGATCGTGGCGGCGGCCATGCTGTTTTTCAGCATCGTCTTCGTGGCGGTCCGGTCGTTTCAGCAGTTCGACTCCATCATCCCGATGAGCGGGGTGTGACCGGCCGCCCCCGGCATCCATGTGGACACCGAACCCGGGTCGGAAGCCCGGGTTTTTTGTTGCCCCGAACGACCGGTCAGGTGAGGTCCGCCGGCCAAGGCGGGAAGACCCGACGGGCCTCCCGCCCTCAGAGGGTGCGTGAGAGACCCTGAGAGCGTTTTGTGGTGTGGCCGTCTCTCCGCAGGTGAGTCGCGGTGGCGCCCCGGCTGCACCGCTCCCTCATCAGGCGGGGAGGCTCGGGAAACCGGCTGAAAGTCCGCCACGGCGAGACCTCGCTGCAGCGGGCCCGCACCACAAGGGCGGACCGAACTTCCGAGACACCCTCTTCGGGATGGGATCGGACGAAGCCGCCGAAGAAACTCACGGTCTGGCCGCGCTATTGGACTCGCGGGAACCGGGCTGGGGTGGTACAATGCCCGCGACGCGGCGACACCCGCAAACCGGCGCGGCAGTTCACACTGGCGGTGGCGACCGGCGTTCACGTAAGATCGGAGCCTCTGTAGGCCTAGCACCGCACGCGCGGTCAGAGGGTGAACTCGTGGTCTTCAATACCCTGCATGGTCTGTTCAGCGTGGACATGGGGATCGACCTTGGCACGTGCAACACGCTGGTGTGCGTGCGCGGCCAGGGCATCGTCCTCAACGAGCCCTCCGTCGTCGCGGTCAAGAAGGGGACCAACCGCGTGCTCAAGGACGGCAACGCGGTCGGGCTCGTGGCCAAGGAGATGATCGGCAAGACACCGGGGACGATCACCGCGATCCGTCCGTTGCAGGACGGAGTGATCGCCGACTTCGACATTACCGAGGCGATGCTCGCGTATTTCATCCGCAAGGTACACGGTCGGCGGGCATTCGTTCGGCCTCGCGTGGTCATCGCCGTGCCGTCGGGGATCACCGCGGTCGAGAAACGCGCGGTTCACAACTCGGCCGAGCGGGCCGGCGCCCGCCAGGTCTACCTCGTGCCCGAGCCGAAGGCGGCCGCGATCGGCGCCGCCCTTCCCGTCGCGGAGCCGCGTGCGTCCATGATTATCGACATCGGAGGCGGCACGACCGAGGTCGCCATCCTGTCGCTGGCTGACATCAGCGTCTGTGAGTCGATCCGCGTCGCCGGCGACGACATGGACGAGGCGATCATGAACTACATGAAGCGGACCTACAACCTGATGATCGGTCCGCAGACGGCCGAGCACGTCAAGATCGAGATCGGATCGGCCGCCCCGCTCGACGGCGAAATGACCATGGAAGTCCGCGGGCGCGACCTGATCAGCGGACTGCCGCGCAAGACGGTCATCAGCAGCGAGGAGGTTCGCGAGGCCCTCAAGGAGCCGATCGGGCTCATCGTCGAGGCCGTCGTTCGTACGCTCGAGAAAGCCGAGCCGGAACTGGCCGCCGACCTCGTCGAGGACGGCATCTGCCTGGCCGGCGGCGGCGCGTTGATCCGCGGGATCGACACGGTCATCAGCCAGACCACCGGCCTCAAGACGCGCATCGCCGACGATCCCCTCACCTGCGTCGCCCGCGGCACAGGCGTTTTTCTCGAGCACCTCAACGAGTGGAAGGACACGATGGAGTCCAACGAGGACGACCTGTAAGCGATGGCGCATCCCCGACTCATACCTCCGTCCAAGCGCAACCTTTTTCTGCTGCTGATGGGCATCTCGGCGCTGATGCTGGCTATGCCCACCCAGTACATCCATCGGCCAGCCAGCGAGATGGCTCAGGTCCTCGCCCTGCCTCAATGGGCGGTCCACCGGGCGGTACTGAGCGCGACCCGGCCCCTCAAGGATCTCGCGCGGGAGCAGATCACCGCCGAGCAGCAAGCCCGCCTCGAGGAAACCGCCAAGGCCCTCGAAAACGAGAACGTCGTCCTCCGCCAACAGGTTGAGTCCCTCAAGCAAACGGTGGACGAGTTGACCCTGCTTCGGCAGAACGGCCTGCCGGGCGACGGCATGATCATCCAGGCCGAGGTCATCGCGGGCGACGCCGCGCCCCACCAGGATTCCTTCCTGGTCGGCAAGGGGCGATCCCGCGGCGTGAAATACAAGGATTGGGTGGCGTCCCGGCTGTTCGTGCGAGCCGGCGTGCAAGACAGCGTCCGGGACGAGGCGGCGGTGCTCGCCCGCCAGTGCCTGATCGGCTGGGTCGAGCAGGCAGCCACGTTTACCTCCCGCGTCGTGCTGCTCAGCGATCCGATCGCCAATCGCGGCGTGCTGACCCATATCGCCCATTACGACCGGGAGACGGGCCAGCCCCGACAGGTGCTGCTCGACGGCCAACTCGCTCCGTTCGTGCTCCGCGGCGCGGGCGACGGCAAAATGATCATCCGCGACATCAAGGACGATTTCATCAAGGCCGGCGTCATC
>JAPKGY010000292.1 GCA_026647385.1 Phycisphaerae bacterium
ACCAGGGCCGCGATCAGCCGCCGGGCAAGGGTTGCTGAACCTGGTTTCGCAGCAGGGTGACGGACAGGTTCAATTCCTCACCGGTCGGAACCGCCTTCTCGTCGCTGAACAGTTCGGCAAAGTATTGCCGATCCCCGCGGGCCTGGAAGGCCACCGCGGCCTGCCCTCTGGTCACCACGCCCTCGCTGGTCGCGACCCGGTTGCCCTGATCGTCAACGACCTCGAGCGTGAATCCGTCCGGAAGACCCGCGATCAGCAGCATCACGTCACCCTGGTCGAGAATGTCCAGGAACGGGCAGGACAGACAGGGCGGCGGGATCGGCCATCGCCAGAAGAGCTTGTTGGCGTAACGATACTTGAGTCTGGCCAGCAGATCTCCGTAGAGACAGATGAAGCTCAGCGGATCGATGTCACATGCGCTGCACCGCGAAGTGAGGCGGTCGAATAATTCCTGCCGGCACACCTCGCAGAAAGCGGATCCGTCCCGCATGTGGCAATGGGCCTGGGGACGATAGATGCCGAACCGGTAGTATCCCCCCCCTTCCCAGAGACCGACCACTCCCACCGGGTTGTCCACCGTCGTCGGAAGCGGAGTCCCCGGGGGAATCAGGCTGCTCCACTTGATGGTCGCCAGGGTGGTCTGCTTGGTGAGGTTGACTTTCGTCGGCTCAGGTCCGGTGTAGGTTCGGTTGCTGTCCGATCCGTCGCACACGTAACAGTCATACTCGTCGGCCAGTCCGCCGATTTTGTGGCCCAGTTCGTGGGTGATGATGCCCGCGAAGCCGGGGGAAATCGAGGAGAACACGAGGGAACCGGCGCACCCGCCCCATTGCGCATCGTTGCACAACACGAACACCGCGTCATAATCCGGCGCGTAGCCGGCCGCCTCGAAGCACTTGTCGGGCGTGTCGCTGGTGATGCAGCGCTCCGCCTCGCCCACCGCGGTGTTCCCATATCGACAGCCGAGTTCCGTATTGCGGAAGATGCTGTCCATGGGGTGATCGATCCCGGACTGGGCCGAAATCACGTTCACGCGCCAGATGTTGAGGCCGCACATTCGCTGGCTGTAGGGTATCCTCGCCTGCAGGGCGGCGACGGCGGTGTCCACGCTCGTGTTGAACGTCGCCTGCTCGGTGCTTGTAAACCCGTCGCCGACGAACACCAGGTCGTATTTCTGCGCCGTGGGTCCGTTCTCCACGACGGCGGTATAGGTTCGCCCATCCGGTTGCACCTGGACGTTGACGGCGCCGGCGGCGACCGCGGCAGCCGCGAGACTGAACAGTATGGCAATGCTTGTCGTTTTCATGGCATCAACCTCCCACCGTGATTTCGTTGAGGAATACGCGGGCCGCTCGTCCAGCGGCCGTCCCCAGATCCAGCTCGGCGGCGGCGTCGAAGAACTGCACCCGGGTCGCGCCGCCGAGATTGGGGATCTTCACGGCGAAGGCCGCGGAGGGGCTGACCGCGACCTGGTGCGGGGAGAACATGCCCTGGCCGAGCGGATCGAACACCTCGGCCCGCCCCAGGGTCGGGTGAACGACCGCGCCGGTGAACAGAACGCGTCCCTGACTGTCGAGCACGTCGTATGAGATGCGGCGGCCTTCCTCGCGTGCATTCTCGCCCACCCCGCCGATGGCCGCCTGCGCGGAGAGCAACAGCACCTGATTAGCGCCGAACCGCAGGATCAGCCGCTGGGCGGGCGCAGCCAGAATGGTCAGTTGTCCCGGCGCTCCCGGCGCCTTGCCGATCTCGACGAGACGCACCTCGGCGGCGCCGGCGGACAGATTCGGAACGGTCACGATCGCTTCGGTGCCGCTGACCACCGACTGGATCGTCGCGGCCTGACCGCCGATCGTGACGTTCGCGGGGTTGGCCCCTTCGAATACCGCTTTATCCGCCGTGACCGTGACCGCCGATCCCGGACTCGCCTGCCCGGGGTTGACGCCGGCCACACCCGCGGACGGCACGGGCTGTGACGGCGGACAACCCAAGGGCAGGCAGGCCGCTCCAGCCAAGAGCATGAGTCGACACCTCTTTTTTATGGGCGCATACATCACAAGCCTCCTTATGTGAAAAACGCCAAGAACGGGCATCTTCCGCCCGCACTGCTGACACTCACGGGAGAGAAGGGTGCGCCTCGGATGCGCATGCGCCCGCCCCTTGTCGGACGGACGACAGACAGGCTCGGCCCGGCGCGATCACGTTGCCGGAATTCCGGACCGACTCAACCCGACTTCGCCTGGCCCCTGCGGATTTCCTGAAGGGCTGTGTACGCAAAGTAGTTGAGAACGAGTCCCTCAACGGCCACAAGTACCACCAGCCAGAAAGTTCCACCCATGGTTGCCTCCTTGCGGCGCGCCGCCGCTTCGAGATGTCTGGTCGCGGGGATTGTATGCATCGCGCAGGGCGGAGCCCGCAAACACTTGCCCGATCCCGGAAAACTGTCCCCACGCGGCTTCAGTGTTGCTTTGCGCGACGGAGCATCCTCGAGCCCTTGCGCAGGCCGGATTGGCGAGGTCCTCGATCCTCTGAATAACCCGGGCGTCTGACGTCAGTGGCGCGGCCGCAGAGTGACGGATAGGCGACTGGAGGTTCGAGGGGGCGGGTGGTGCCCGGCCTCATTCCGGCTGGTCGGTGGCTGCGAGTGAAGGACCGGCGGGGTCGGGTGCGGCGGCCTGATCGGCCTGGCGGTAGTGGACGGCCGCCTCATTCCCCAGCCCGGCGGATTCGAGGACTTGACCCATCAGGTAGTGGGCCCCACGGTCTCGCGGAGAGTTCCGCAGCACCACCTCCAGGGCTTGGCGAGCCCGATCGAGATCGCCGCTACGCAGACAGGCATAGCCGAGCAGCAGGCGGGCGTCGTCGTGGCGGGAGTCCATCTGGAGTACCCTGGAGGCTCGTTGGCGGGCGGATGCCCAATCGCCCTGAACGGCTGCGACATGGGCCAGCCACAGCTCGGGCTCGGCCTGGTTCGGGTTGAGCCGGGCCGCCTCGCCGAACACTTCGGCGGCGGCGACCACGTTGCCCTTTTCGAGGTACGCGCGTCCGAGCGAGTGGTACGCCGTCCAGGGGAGGGCACGTCGATCGTCGCGCAGTCGCGTGAAAACGACGATCGCTTCGTCGTAGCGCCCGCAACGGGCCAAGGCTGCACCGAACTGAATCTGGGCCTGCACGTCCGCCGGAGCGGCCAGCGCCACCCGACGGTAGGCATCGGCGGCCTCGGCGTATTGTCCGCGCAAGGTGCGGATGTCTCCTTCGAGCGTGCAGATGGCCTGGTTCCCGGGGAAATCGCCGCGGTGCTTCTCGATCAGATCGAGCGCTTCGTCCGGCCGACCCAGGGCAACCAGGACCTCGCACTCCGCGACCAGACATTCGACCGAAGGCGAGCCGCGCTGCGACGCCCGGCGGAAATGTCCGAGCGCCCCCGTCAAGTCGCCGCTCCACTCGGCCAGAACGCCCAGAAGATAATCTGTTTCCTCCGACTCGCCGCCGAGTTCGATGGCGCTGCCGAGGGCCGAGCGGGCAGCGGCCAAGTCGCCCTTTTCCAGGGCAAGTCGGGCCGCCAGCACGTGGCCCGGCCCGCACTTCGGATCGAGCGACAGAATGTCTCTGAGTTGAGTCTCCGCCTCGGCAAGTCGGCCCGTCCGCAAGTGCTCGCGCGCGAGCTGCAGCTTCATCCGGGCCCGGACCTGGACCCAATGTTGTCGGGCAGCCTCTTTGTTGTCGGGAGGCGCAAGTTTCAGATCGCCGCAGCCGGCCAGCCAGACGGCGACGAAGACGGTTGCCATCAGTGCGATCGCGGATCTCATCGCGCCGACCCTCCGGGTGAAACAGATGGCGGTACGACTTCCTTGTCCCCACCGTCGCTCGGCGCCTCGGGCCCGTTGGGGAGAATCTCGACGGCCGGCGGTTTCGGGAGTGGCCGACCGTAAAACGCCCCGTCGATCCCTTTGTCCTTGAGGGCCTGCCTCAGCACAAAGCTGCGCACCGTGCTTCCGTCGCTATCCCACGCGCGGGTGTCGGCCAGCTTCTCGGTCAACTCGATGGCTTCGAGAAAGCGCGGATTCAGGTGCGAGGCGATGCGGGCGTCCCACAAGGCCCGGTCGGTGTCGCCCTTGGCGAGGTGCTCCATCGCCCAGTGATAGTGGGCCTGCGCCAGTCGCTCGCGGCCGTAAGGCATGAGACTCTCGCGCACGCCGACACGGTAACGCTCGATGTCGTCCGCCTTCTTGAGCGAATCCGCCGCCAGGCGATTGTCGTCCTTGACGATATGGACCGTGAGGAGAATGATGACTTCCTCCCGCTGCGTCTGGTCACGCGTCCCCCGAAAGAGGTATCCCAGGACGGGAATGCTCCCCAGGTAAGGCGTCTGGTTTCGCGCGGCGGTGCTGACATCCCTGAAAAGCCCGCCGATCAGGATGGTATGCCCGTCGCGAACGGTGATGTTGGTGGTCACCTCGGTGGTCTGTTCGTACGGGAGATTCGCGGCGGTCAGTCCGCCGACGCTGTCCTTGGGATGGATCTCCATACGGACAAAGTCGTCGTCTTCGATGAACGGGCGGAAGATAAGCTGAGTGCCGGTCTCGAGGAACTCGACGGTCTGAATGGAGGCCGTCTGAGTCACCGTGGTGGTGAGGTACCCGTCGCGCCGGCCTACGATCACCTCGCCGCGCTGCTTGTTGAGGGCGAGCACCTTGGGGTTGGCGATGACCGAGGTATCGGTGACCTGCTCGAGAGCCCGAATGAAAACCGCGATGTCGTTTTTGATGAGACCGAAAGTGAGCCCTCCGGGTGGGACGGCCGCGGTGAGATCCTGGCGGACCGCCACGTTGGTGTTATCCAGGCGGCTCTGCGGCAGGTCGCCCACGGTCAGGTCGGTACCGCCGGTGCTGCTCGAGTCCAGCATGGTGAAATCGACGCCGCCGACGATGTTGAAGTCGATACCCAGCGCGTTGTCTTCGGTGAGCTGGGCGCGAAGAATGGTCGCCTCGATGAGCACCTGCCTGGGGCGGGCGTCGATTTCCTCGACCGCCTTGGCGATAATCGCCACCTGTTCGGCGGTGTCAACGACCATGATGAGGTCGCCGCCGGCCAGGCTGTTGCCGGCCTGCTCTTTCGTTCCCTCGGCCACGCCGGCCAGCGATTTGGAGGTGGCCGTGATCTTGCCGCCCTCGGAAATCAACGGCTGGAGCAGTTTGCAGGCCTCCTCGGCCGAGATGTGCTTGAGGCGGAAGACCCGGCAGACCATGGTTTGCCGCTGGGCGTCCAGCTTGGCCAGTTCGTCGAGAGTACGAACGTAGATGAGATTATCGCGTGCCTGCCATCCGCAGTTGTTCGCCCCGAGGATCGCATCCAGGGCCTGCTCGAGGGTCATGTCGTAGAGGTC
>JAPKGY010000293.1 GCA_026647385.1 Phycisphaerae bacterium
GGCGTCCGATCTCGCGCTCGCCGGGAGCGCTACCGCGCTCCTTACGCCGCTCCCCGCATCCTGCAACGCCCGTCCCAAAGGAGCCTTGTATGCATTCAGCAGAGATAAGGCTCGTCGGCACCGGCCTTGATCACCCGGTCGACCAGTTCCGCGGCCGCCTCCGGTTTCTTCTCGTCCTCACACAGCACCCAGGAAAGGTCGTTGGCCAATCCGACGTTGTCGGGGTCCACCGCCAGGCCGCGCTCAAAGGCCGACCTCGCCTCCGCGATCCTGCCGACCGCACGGCAGGCCAAGCCGAGCACCGAATAGCCCGCTGCGTCGTTCGGTCGGCGGGAGACAATCTGCTTGTACATCTCGATGGCGACTTCGCGGTGGGCCGGATTCTCCGCCTGCAGGAGAATACTTCCGGCGGCACCGGCCGTCGCCAGATCATCCGGCTGGGTCCGCAGGTGCTCACGCGCGAGCGATATCAATTGCTCCCACTGCCCCTGGGCATGGTGCCACAGAAGCCGGGCGGCGACCACGCCGGGCTTGTCCGGCGCCAGAGCCCGGGCCTGCTCGATCAAATCGTCGGCATTGCGGATGGCCTCTTCCGCTTTCGAGGAGTTCTGTGTCTTATAATACATCCGGGCGGCGGAAATATACAGGTCCGCCAGGGACAATCTCACTTCCACCATTCTGGTCGTTCCGCTTCGGCTCAAGAAGCCCCTGAGAGCCTCGAACGCCTTGTCCGCCTCGCCGTTGCTGACGAGTGCGTCGCGCAAGGCGATGGCGGCCAGCTCGTTCTTGGGCTGGATGGACAAGGCCTCGCGTGCAGCCAGCACCGCGCGACTCGGGCTCTTGGACAGGTGAAGCCGACTTTGAAGCAGCAGCAGTCGCACGTCGCGCCGGCTCCCGCTGCCGCTGAAAGCACGGTCGATCATCTCCAGGGCGCGATCGACCTGTCCGCGAGCGACCGCCATCTGGGCGAGACGCCCGTACGCCCCCACCGAGTCGGGATGGGCCTCCGCGACCTTTTCGCAGATGGCCTGCGCCTGCCTGGGGTCCTTCGGGAAAAGAATATCCGCACGCATCAAAAGGAAGGCTTCATCGTCGGGGTGCTCCGCGAGCCATTCGTTGACCAGCCGCTCGCCCTCCTGCCTCTCATTCTCGTCACCGGAGGCGATGAGCACCTCGGCCAGCGCGGTGCGGAGCCGAACCGAGTCCGGGACGGCCGCGAGCCCTTTGCGCCAACTCTCCCGGGCCTGTGCGTATCGCCCGTGACGGCTCCGAAGCCGGCCCAGGACGAGATAACCCTCCTCGGCCGTCTCCGCGACCTCCGCCACCCGTCCAAGATCCTCCTCGGCCCGAGCCACGTCGCCCGTCGCTTCCCTCACGCGAGCCCGAAGCGTGTACGTTTGCAGACCGGGGTTCTTGGCGACGGCCTGATCGCAGAGCCGGAGGGCCTCCTCGAACTTGTTGGCTTCCAAATACTGGTCCACCTGGTCGCTCAGCACCTCGGGGGCGTCGGGGGCGATGCGAGACGCCTCAGCCAACAACTGATCGGCTTGGGCGTTGTCGTCCCGCGAACGCAGGATGCTCGCCAACTGAAGCCGCGCCTGGTAATCGCTGGCGTCCGCAAGCCGGGACCTCAGCAGCGCGATGGCCCCCTCGGTGTCCCCGCGACGCATGGCCTGAAGCAGACGATGATGTTGCACGAATTTCTGAAGCTTCGCGTCGGCTACATTCGGAGGAAATCGGTCCAGAACCTGGTCCACCTCGTTCCAGCGCCTCGCCTCGGCGGCGACATACAGCAGCCGGGCGGCAATCAGCGCATTGTTCACATTGGAGGCAAAACCGCGGTTGTACAGATCGAGAGTCTTGTATCTCTCCCGGGTTTTCTCGTACAGATCGCCCATGGCCAGGATGGCTGCATCCCACTCCGGATCCCGGGCCAGGCATTCCTCCAGCAGCGATTGAATTTCCTTGCGATGCGAGGCCCAGTCTTCCTGACCCAGCCACAGGGCCGCCTGCCAGTAGCGCCAGTTCAGGCCGTTCGGGCCCTCGATCCGTTTGACCTCCTCGAGCAGCTGCTGTCGACTCGGGCTTTCGTCCGGACCGGGCTGAATGGCCAACAACATGAGCCGGGTGGGAAGGTCATCGGCGTTCTCGCCCGCCACCGTTGCCAGGATTTGACGGGCCTGGTCGACCTGTTTCTGCTGGAGCAGGAGACGGGCCAACCTCATCCGCAGACTCTTGCGCACCACTCCCGCGGTCTCGCCGACGGCCGACTCCAGCGTCTGCCGGGCGCTATCCCAATCGCCTTTCGAAGAGTAAAGGCTCGCCAATCGAGCCGTCCAGGCCGGCACCCGAGACGGTTCCGCGGCGTCCACGGCCGTCCGGCATTCGGCAATGGCCTCGTCGTACTTGCCGGCGTCGGCGTAAATCTCCATCAGGGCCTGGGTGATGTCCAACCTCTTGGGAAATCGCTCTCGGGCAGACGTGAGGATCTCGACCGCACCGTCGAGGTCTCCGCGCCAGGCGGTCAGCCGTCCGAACAGAATCTGCATGCTCGGGTTGTCCGACAAACCGGGGTTCTGAGCGAAGAGCCGGGCCAGATCCCGGCAGTGGCTCTCGATGACGGACGAGTCCGGCTTCTTTCCGCCGGGACGGGCCATATCGGCTTCGATCTTGAAAACGGTCAAACCCGCCCGGTTGACCTGGGAAATCCTCGTCGCGCTCGCCAATGCCTTCTTCACCGCATCGAGCGCTTCTTCATGCTTGTCAATCGCCCAGTACACGCCGGCCAACTCAAACTGCCCGGAAACCGCCGGCATCCCTTCGCTCTGACGAAGACGAACGTACTCCCGGAACGGAGCGATCGCACGCCTCGGATTCCCCGTGCGGACGTAGCTTCGGCCGAGCAGGAGATGAGCTCGCGCGTATTGCGGACTTCGGCGGACGGCCTCCTCCAGCGCCGCGGCCGCCTTGAAGGGCTCTTCCGTCGCCAAAGCCAGAACGCCCTCGGCGTACCGGAGAATCGAGAGCGAGGCGCCCCGATCGCGCAAGCTCTGGATGCACTTAAGGGCGTCCTCGAAGCGGCCCGCCCCGGCATAGAATTCGACCGCCATCGGGAGTATGTCGAATTGCTGCTCGCCGAGCGGGGCAGCCACCATCCGATCCGCCAAGGCGGCCCCCGCGGCGGGATCGTCGATCTCCTCCAGGATGATCTTGCCTCTGGCGAGATAGACCCCCGGGTTGTCGGGAGCAACCTTCTCGGCCAGATCGAACTGCGCACTCGCCTTGTCGAGCAGTTCGAAATCCATGTACAGCTTGCCGAGTTCCAGGAGGGTGCCCGGATCGTCCGACCCCAGCCTCGCAGCCTCATCGAGCTCCGCGATCACCCGTTGCGTGCGCTCTCTCGGATCGGCGGGTTGCGATTGCGCCTCGCGACCACCGGAGCCGCCGGAACCGGGGCGCAGCCGCAAAGTCGCCGCCATCAGGTTGGCTTTCGCAAGCCTGGCTGCCGCCGAATGAGGATTCTTCTCCACCGCCTCGTTGATCGTCTGTTCGGCCGAGACGGGGTCGCCTTTCTGGAAATGGATGAATGCCAGCATACGCCAGCACCTGACCTCGTCGGGGAACTCCGCCGCGATCGACTTCAATTCCGCCAGGGCTTCCTCCGTCTTCTGGCGACGAAGCAGCGCCGCGGCCAACTGCCTGCGCGGACCCGCCTCCTGCGGCGAAGCGGCTCGCCAGGCACGGGCGATGTGCTCGGCCTCCAACGGCGCCCCCAGAAGCAGGTACAGTTCCGTCAGCCGCTCGGCCGCCTCCGGATAGGCGGGATCGATCCGCACCACCGTCTCCAAGGCGCGCATCGCCTGCCAGATCGATTCCTTGGTTTGAGGTCGGCGCCGGATCTGAGCGTCCGCGTACTTCATCAGCACGACGCAATCACGCCGATTGGCGGTCAGGTACCGCCCCAACTCCGCCGCCGCCCTCGTGTAGTCCTTCGCGTCATAGGCGGCGGTACCGTCAACCAGGGCCGCCTGCATGGCCGCCTGCTTTCGCTGCTTGTGTAACGCAAGGATGGCCGCGACGCCGGTGCAGCCGACCATCAGCAGCACCAGCAGTATCTTCAATGGCCTGGATGAGGCGAACCTCCGGATCATACGTCTCGCTCCTGGGTCACTTCAGGCAACGCGGCCTGATCCACACCCCTGTAGACGGTGTGTAACCCGCAGCCCAATACTTCGTTAACTCACGGTAAAGATCGGCCCAAATCCAGCGTCCCGTCCGGTCTGGTCGCAGCCATAGAGGATTCTTCGTGAAAATCGACTGCCAACAGCCGTTATGGGACTCCCGCCCGGGCGTGCCGATACCCGGACGGCCAGCCAAGACCATAGTATGCGATCGTGCCGCCGACCATGGACTCCAGGCTCCCCTGTATTCACATTCTCGCTTCGCCCAGTCAAGTATCCGAAGGCCGGACCGCTGGTTCTCCGGGTGTCGGCGCAATTTGTTATTACGAGGCCGGGATTCACGCAGTTCAGGCGTACTTGGCGTTCCCAACCACTCCGTGGGACGCGCGAGGAAAGATAGACGCCCAGACCCTCTCTTGCCGAAATCATCCCCGAGCAGGCCCAAACGATCTGTCCGTGCAAGTCCGACCTCGCTATCCGCGATCGGCGGTAGCCAGCAGGCCTCTGGGCGGAATCAGAACGCAGCCGCCGAACCACATGGGGCTCTCCGGTCGCTGCTGCGTCGACCTTGTGCTGCTCACAAGCCGCCCGGTCCTGTGTGGCATCCCCGCCGGACAATTCGCGCCCCGCTTGCGCTGACCCGTCAGCCCGGGGGACCGCCCGGATGCCCCAAGCCACGCCCGGTGATAATCCACGCAACCTTCGAATCAGGCCGGCGAAGCGGCCATCCTCGCCTCCACAAGCGAAGCCGCCCCAGGATTGCCGGTCACTTTTGGCGCCGCTACACTGGGAGCAAGCGTTGGCGTCCGACACCTCCGTCCGGGGTTTGGGAGACGATTCCGTGGGTCAGGGTCTTGCGGGCAACCATGTCTACATCAGGATCGCCACATATACGGTAACACTGTGCTGTATCGCGGGGGGACTCCAGAGCACGGTGGGATGTTCGCAAGCAACCCGACAACACGAGCCCGTCGTGACCGCGCCTCCAGTGCCGGCCTCGCCTCCGCAAACACCGGCCCAAACGCCGCCTCGGCCGCCTGTGACGACTGCGGCCCCAGAGCCGCCCTCGCCTCCGCGAACGCCGGTCGATACGTCGCCTCCGCAGCCCCGGGCTGAATCACGTCACAAACCCGTTCCACCGCCCCCGCCCGCTCGCCCATCGCCGGGTGCGGTTTACCGCGGAATCGCGCAAGGCCCCCTC
>JAPKGY010000294.1 GCA_026647385.1 Phycisphaerae bacterium
ATACATGCCCAGGTCGGGCCGGATTGCGACCCCGCGCGGCCCGCTGAACGCGATGACCGCCGAATCCAGTTCGCAGGCGGCGGTGGCGATCGCCGGCCCGGAGGCGGCACCTGGCTCCGCGCGAACCGGCCGGCAATTCGGTGATGCGGTCCGCACGGACAGCTGGTCAGAGCCCGCCGCAGCGGCTGAGTCTGCCCCCACGCGCGAAGTGGGGGTCGCCCAGGAGCAGGCACACGTTGCGGACGGCCGATCTGAAACCTACAGCCTTCATCTGGCCCGATCGACGCGGGAGGCGGAGCCACCGACCGGTCCCATGCCCGTTCTCGGACCGGACTTGTTGGATCAGGCGACGACCGCTCCGTTCCTCGTGCAGGTTGCACGGACTCCGTCCGCCGGACATGCGTACATTTTCCAAAGCCCGGTCGCGACTCGACCGGCCGCTTCGCGCCCCGCCTCCGCCCCCGCGACGACGCGCGCAGCCTGTCCGCCCCGACCTTGACGATTTTATGGCACTTTGGACGTTCGGTGGCATGGGTTGCCGCGGCGTGGAGCGCTGACGGTGTTGACACGCGGCGCTTTGGGGATGATGCCTGAGACGAGGCCGGTATCAGTCGTCGGATCGGATGACCGTCGTCTCCGGCTCCGGGCGGGTCTCCATGTAAGGTGACTCGATATCGAGCAAGGCCAGCGCGTCGCGTTCGACGATCTGCCGGAGTTGCTCGCGGGGGATCGTCGGCAGCGACGTGCCGTGGCAGAATTGGTTGATACTGTAAAGGGTTTCGACGCAATGGGCCGTCGTCGCATAGGGAAAGTTGCTGCCGAAGAGCAGTGCATCCATGACGCCGGCCTGGTGTGCGGACAACAGCGCGGTGTAGGCCGTCCATTGATGGTGCAGAAGTCCGCTGATGTCCGCGAAGACATTTCGGTGCTTGCTCAGCAGCACGATCATTTCCTCGGTCCACGGGTAGCCGAGCTGGCTCACAACGATCTTCAGCTCCGGAAACTCGCGTGCGATCTCGTCCACGAGGTAAGGCCGGGCGTATTCCATGCGGGTGTTGCCGCTCGCCTGCACGTCCTGATGCATCATCACGGGCATTCGGAGGCGACACGCTTCGGTATACAAGCGCATCGCCGACGAGCTGGCTGGATGATAGTCCTGGGCGGCCGGCCAGATGTTGACGCCCTTGAGGCCGAGCTCGTCGTGGGCCCGACGAAGCTCGTCGATGGCCTCCTTGGGGCGGGTCGGATCGACGCCGGCGAAGCCGATGAGGCGATCCGGCATGCGTTGCACGTAGCCGGCTACCTCATCGTTGGGCACATTGGCATCCAGGTGGTAACTTCGGAATGCCAGGACGATCACCTTGTCGGCCACCTTGGTACCGGCTGCGTGGGCGGTTTCGTCCGCCCGCGGAAGAGGCTGGCCCGCATGATGGCCTCGAGGCCGACTGGTCCACAGGCCGGGTCCGCGACCTAACTGCTCGGGAGACTTGAAGATATGCGTGTGGCAATCGACGATCATGGCGGCCTTTTTTAGCAGGTTTCGCCGCCAGGGTCAAATCCCTCGGTGTTTTGCTTCGTCTTCGCCGAGTCCGGTGCTTCGTTTTCGACCCGCCGCGTTATCGGATCAGCAGTTCCTCCGGCATGAGCATCAGCGTTTCACCGCGACGAAGCAGGTCGAGTCGCAGGAGGGCCTTGCCCATCCAGTGCGCGCGAACGGGGTCGGCTTGACGGAGGGCTTCCATGAAATCCCGGACGATCGGCTGGCCGAACAGCCATCGGGCCGGTCCCGCACTCGACGTGGAGGGCACGGCCGCGCGGATACTGATGCCGCCGCCTTCCTCGTCGGCGCTCTCCTGGCCGGTCATTCCCTCCATGATCAGGTCGATAAAGCTTTTCGACTCCGGTAACTGGCGGATTCCGTAGTCCGTCACGCCGGCTCTGGCTGCCGCGAAAACGATCGCGTCCTCGAGTCCGCCGATCCGGTCCACGAGTCCCAGGGCCTTCGCCTGCCTGCCCGTGTAGACTCGCCCACCGGCGACTTCCTCGATATCCTTGGCGAGCCTGTCCTTTCGGCCGGTGATGACGCGTTTTTTGAACATGTCATAGACGTGCCGAAGTTGGCCGCGGATGATTTCGCGCTGGCGGTCGTCGAAACGCCGATTGGTGTTATAGAGATCGGCGTTCCGGCCGAGCGTCAGCTCGTGGAACGATACACCGACCCAGTCCCAAAGGCCTTTCGTAACCAGCTTGCCGCCCAGCACGCCGATCGAGCCGGTCAGCGTGCCCGCGTCGGCGAAGATCGTCGGCGCCCCGACGGCGAGATAGTACCCCCCGCTGGCGGCGACGTTGCCCATCGAGACGACCGTCGGTTTGATCTCGGCGACGTCCCTGACGGCCTGCCACATGATGTCGCTGGCCAGGGCGGAGCCGCCGGGGGAATCCACGCGGATCACCACCGCCTTGACGTCGTCGTCGTCGCGAAGTCGGGCCAGCATTCGCCGGATCGACGTGCTGCCGACCTCCCCGCTTTCTCCGAACAGGCCCGGCTCGGTCTGACCCGTCACGATGAGGCCGTCGACGAAGACCACAGCGATGGAGACTTTTTCTTTCGGCTTTTTCTTCGAAATGGACTCGCCGATCATCTTGAAAAAGGCGAACGGGCTCGACAGGTCGATCTCGGGCGCCTCTTCCTGGCCGTAGTCGCGAACGATCGTGACCTCGTCGCCGTAGCGCTCGTACAGGGCGTCGAGGAAGGACTCGGCGTCGAGCACTTCGTCGACCAGTTCCGCATCCAACGCCGCCTTGGCGAAGAACGGCCCGTCGTCGATCAGCGCGCGGACGCGTTCGGCGGGGAGGCGCCTGCCCTGGGCGATATCCTCGACCCACTGTTCGAAGAGGTCCTTGACGATCCACTGGAGCATTTCCTGGGCTTCGGGGGATGGGCCGGTTTGCGTGAACGGCTCTCCCGCGCCCTTGTAAGCCCCCATATGTTCGATATCCGCCTCGACGCGGATCTTATCCAGCAGGCCCTTGAAGTAGGCGGACTCGACGTGCAGGCCGACCAGGTCGATCTGTCCCGCCGGGGCGACGCATATTCTGGAGCCCGCCGACGCGAGTGCGTAGATCCCTCCGCTCACCTCCTCCAGATAACACTGCACGTCCTTGTTCGCCTTGCGCAAGGCGAGCAGGGCATTCCGGAGTTCCTGCATCTGGGCCCAGCCGATGGAGGGGTCGTCGAAGGTCAGGACAACTGCCTTGACGCTCGGGTCCTTGCCGGCCTTGCCCAGCCGCCTGAGCAGGTCGTGCAGGGTGCCTCGCGGTTCGATGTCGAAGCCGAAGGCGATCTCCGGGGGCTTTTCCATCATCACGCTGCTGAGGTTGAAGACGGCGATCTGCGGGGCGGCCATCCTGGTCGCTTTGGCCTTCGCCTTTGCCCCGCTCCGGGTGCTCGCCTGGGTGGTTGCAACCGGTTTCGACGCCGGCGCGGTCGAGGCCTGATCCGCGGTCCGCGCCGCGGACGCCGGACTGACCACCAGCATGACCGCCGCCACCAGCCGTACGCATCTCAACATAATCACGTGCTCCACAAGAGCCCGGCGCCGCAGGCGTCCGGGCAGCCAAGACCCCCGGGAGAGGATAACGGCCGGTTGCTCGAAAGGGAAACCGTCTCGTTCGCCCCGCCTCCAAGACGGTGCCCAGGTAGAAGGGTGGTCTGGACCACCGGGCTTGGGTGGCATGGACTCGCCCCCGCGCGGGCGGAGAAGGAGGATTGAGAGTCCCCGCGGAATGCCCTATCATTCCGCGAGCCGGACAGGCCGAAAGCCCGGCACGTCCGGGATTGAACGTAAGCGGGTGGGTGAGCCATGGGAGAGGGGGACAGTCCCGGGGCTTCCCACACACCCTCGAAGGAAAGGACCGCCATGCAGAAGGAGTGCTTCGAGTTTCTCAAGACCATGCTGGAGACGCCGTCGGTTTCCGGGTTCGAACAGCCGATCGCCCGGGTCATCCGCGGGCGAATGAAACGCTACGCTGACGAGATCACCACGGACATTCATGGGAATACGATCGTCGCGCTCAACCCGAAGGGCAGCCCTCGGGTCATGCTGGCCGGGCATTACGATCAGATCGGCCTGATGGTCAAGTACATCACCGACGAGGGGTTCATCACCTTCTGCACGGTTGGCGGATTCGACCTGACCGTTCTTCCCGGCTCGCGGGT
This sequence comes from Phycisphaerae bacterium, assembly GCA_026647385.1. Lineage (GTDB taxonomy): Bacteria > Planctomycetota > Phycisphaerae > UBA1845 > PWPN01 > JAPKGY01. The sequence continues at coordinate 4,220 of JAPKGY010000294.1, forward strand.
CACGATTCACGCGCGCGACGGCGAGGTCGACGGCATCATCGGCCGCAAGCCGATCCATCTGATGAAGCCGGAGGAGCGCACCGCGCCGAAAATCGACATCGCCGACCTGTGGATCGACATCGGAGCCAGGAACAAGGCTGAGGCGTCCAAGCTGGTTTCGGTTTCCGACCCGATCACCTACAAGCTCGGGGCGCAGCGGCTCGGCAAGGACTGCATCACCTCGCCGGCCTTGGATGACAAGGTCGGGGTGTACGTGGTCATGGAAGCGCTGCGCCTGCTGGCCGGCCGTAAACCGAAGTGTGCCCTGTACGCGGTCGCGACCGTCCAGGAGGAGATCGGCCTGCGCGGCGCCCGCACGAGCTGCTTCGGCATCGACCCGCTGGTCGGCATCGCCGCCGACGTCTGCCATGCCTCGGATAACCCCGGCGTCGACAAGAAGGTCCATGGCGAGCAGGCCCTCGGCAAGGGGCCGGTCATCGAACGCGGAGCGAACATCAATCCGGTCCTGTGCGACCTGTTCCTGGATACCGCCAAGAAGAAGAAGATCCCCTACCAGCTCAGCGCTTCGCCGGGCGCGACCGGCACCGACGCCAACCCGATGCAGGTCAGCCGCAGCAGCGTGGCCGCCGCCCTGATCGGGCTGCCCAACCGGTACATGCACACGCAGGTCGAGGTCTGCAACCTCTCCGACCTGGACAACGCGGCCCGGCTCATCGCGGAGACCGTCGCCCGGATCGACGGCAAGATGACGTTTATTCCGGTGTAGTGGCGTTTTCGGTAAGCCAGTTTCGCCCGGCCTTTGTGGCGCAGGCACCGTGCCTGCACGGTTCTCAGTGGCCGTAGCGGAAGCGCCGGGCCGCATCTCAGAGCCCCAAGCGGAAGCGCCGGGCCGCATGTCAGAGCCCCAAGCGGAAGCGCCGGGCCATGCCCGCGTTGCGGGCCGCATCGACCGCCTTCGAAAATGGAAACGGTCGCCTCGTGACTTTCGGTCCGCGCCACCACCCGCCACGGCGGTTCCCCGAACTGCTGCGACTGGGGGCGCTGACAGTTCGCCGAGACGGTCGCATACCCCGTCTGCGCCCATCTTTACTTCAAAAACAGATGAATGTAAAGCATGGGACATTTGATTATAACGGAGGCAAGCAATGTTAA
>JAPKGY010000295.1 GCA_026647385.1 Phycisphaerae bacterium
TCGGTACGCGGTAGTCCTCGGCGGGCGTGGCAAACATCATGCGCAAGAAGTTGGCCGGATAGCTGTAGCCCATACGGGGATAGATGATCGGCTCGCCGCGCGACTTTTTGTAGGCGAAAGCCGCGATCGTCTTCACCTGGCCAATGAGGCGGATGATGTTCGTATAGACGTGTTCCTCATCCTCGGCGTCATAGGGGTAGAAGGACGACATGGCCGAAATCATGGAGGCGAGGATATTCATTGGATGGGCGGTAACTGGAAAATGATCGAAAAAGTTGATCATGCTCTCGTGAATGAGGCTGTTGGCGGTGAGCTGGCGCCGCCACTCGATGGCCTGCTCACGCGTGGGCATTTCGCCGTGAATGAGCAGGTAGGCCACCGTCGTAAAGCGGACTTTGCCAGCGAGGTCTTCGATGGGGTAGCCGCGGTAGCGGAGAATTCCCTTGTCGCCATCGATGTAGCAGACGGAACTCTTGCACGAGCCGGTGTTCGCATACGAGGGATCGTAAGTGATGTAGCCGGTATCGCTCCTGAGTTTGGTGCAATCGAAGGCTTTTTCGTCCTCGGTACCGACGAGTACCGGGACCTCATACTCCTTCCCGTCAAGGATCAACTTGGCAGTGGACATAGTTACCTCCGCAGCTTGCCCCGGCGGGCGTTTGTTTCCGTTCTTATCCCCATGTATGCACACACGGGAGATGCGCCAGCAACTACAGGTTCCCGCCGCGCCCCCGTTCCCCGCGGCCGCGCGGCATCGAGCCCAAAGATTATATACAACGATTTCTACGCGGTGCAATCATGCCTTACACAATCATCATTGCACAATTTGTCAGGCGACGAAAACGAAGTCCTGCAATTCGCGGGCGCCCTGCGCCGTAAGCCATTGCCGAATTTCGTCGCGGGCGCCGCGCGCCCCGACTGCCACCACGATGAACACCGAATCCAGGGGCGGCAAGTCCTCGGGGCGGATAACGGGAATGCCGTGGATGCGATAGCCGATTTTGCGGGGGTGCAAGTCCACGGCCGCCACGGGGCGTACCGTGTCCCACTCGCGGAGCCAGCGCTTGCCGACTTCGCCCGCGCCCCACTGATAGACCGGCCTGCCGAAACTGAGAAAACTGAGCAAAAGGTGGTCCCGCTTGATTTGGCGAAAAGGCGCCTCGTCGTAGCGGGGATCGGACATGGAAAGGCGGTTCGCCCGATGGCGCCATTCCAACAGGACTTCGGGCACTTTTGCCAACTCGAAACCGGCGCGATTCAGACGCAACACAAGGTCATAGTCTTCCGGCCAGGGACCATCTCGATAGCCGCCAACACGATCATACGCCTCGCGCCGCAGGAAGAACGTGGGATGGGGGATGGGGCACTCGACCAGCAGCTCGCGTGCGTGGTCTTCCGGGGACCGCAGCGAGTTGACCCATTCTTCGTAACGGCGGCGGCCCGATCCGATTCCCGGTCCCGTAATCGCGGTCTGCAAAGGCGACGCCCGGCGAAAGCTGGCGGCTCTGGCCCGGTTCATCAACGCGGATTACGTGGAGATCTGATCCATGCTGCTCGGACTCGACCTCGGAACCACGAACATCAAGGCCCTCGTCGTTCGCGAGGACGGATCGATCGCCAGCCAGGGCTCGGCGCCCGTCCAGTTCATCCACACACCCGACGGCGGCGTCGAGCAGGACATCGAGGAAATCTGGCGTTCAACACAAGGGGCGATCCGCGAAACCGGTCGATCCTGCGACCTGGCCGACGTTCGAGCGATTGGCATCTCCAGCCAAGGCGGCGCCATCCAGATCCGCGACGAGCACGGCAACCCCGTCGGCCCGGTCATCAGTTGGATGGACAGCCGGGGCCAGCCCTTCGATGCACAACTCACCGGCGAATTCGGGCAAGAATGGTTCGCCGATCACGTCGGTCACCCCGGCGCCGCGGTGGCCGTCGGGCAGACCCTGCGATTGCGGAGCAAAGACGCAAGGTTGCTGGCTTGGCCGAATCGTCTCGGCTTCGTCGGCGACAACATCGTTCATCGCCTTACAGGCCGGGCGGCCCACGACTGCTCGTCACTCAGCCTGGGCACCCTCTACAACCCTTCGACGCACCAGGCCGACGCCGAACTGCTCGCCCGCCTCAACCTCAGGCCCGAGCAACTGCCCGACCTGCTGCCCGCACGCCTGAGCGTCGGGCCGCTTCGCCCGGTTATCGCCAGGCAACTCGGTCTCGCGCCCGGCATCCCGGTTTCGCCGGCCGTCCACGATCAGTACGCAGCCGCACTCGGTTGCGGTGCCATCCGCGTCGGCGACGTCATGTTTGGCGCCGGTACCGCATGGGTCCTGCTGGCCGCCGCTGACCGGCTCATGAGACCCGTCGGGCCCGTCGCCTGGGTCTGCGATCACATCGTACCCAAGCGCTGGGGCCAACTCGTTTCGCTCGTCGTCGGCGGCTCGGTATTCAAATGGGCCCTCGACATGACCCGCACAGCGGGAGAATCCGGCGAGGAAATCGACGACCTGCTCGAATCCGTCCCTTCGGGCAGCGAGGGCTTACGGCTTTACCCGTTCATGGACGGACTCGGCATGCCCAACCGCCTGCCCGCCGGCCTGATCGACCATGTCCGCCTCGTCCACGGTCCGGCCCATCTGCTCCGGGCGGCAGCGGAGGGGCTCTGCTTCGAACTCGCCCGACAACTCCAATGGCTCAACGCAACCGGCTGCCCCACCCAGCGTTTGATCATGTGTGGCGGCGTCACCCGCACCCGCGTCACGCCGCAGATCGTCGCCGACGTGACTGGCCGACCCGTCGCCATCCCCGCCCAACCCGAAACCAGCGCCTTCGGCGCCGCTATCCTGGCCCGCGCGCTGCTCGAACCGGAGACGCCGCTGGAACAACTCGCCGACTCCATGGCCCCGACCCGGCGCACCCTGCAGCCCGGTCCCAATGCCGCGACATACAAACCCCTGCTGGCGGACTACATCGCCGGATTGGCCAAAACCGGAACCATACAGTGATTCACCAAGTGGCACAGCTTCGTCCGTCGATGAGAAACACCCTTTCCCCACTCTCCACACTCAGCTCTCCACTTCCCCGCCCGATCCGCCGTGGTACGATCACGGAGGTATTCCATGTCATCACGTGTTGAAACGATCGCCGACGACCACAACCTCTGCGGCGAAGGGCCTCTCTGGAACCCGGCCACACGCACCCTGCTCTGGACGGACATCCTTTCCTCGAAAACCTACGAGTACGATCCCGCCAGCGGCTCCAAACGCATCTTCATCGACGACCTCCAGTCCACCGCACTCGCCCTCCGCGAAACCGGCGGCCTCGTCATCGCCAACCGCAAAGGTCTTCACCTCTGGGACGGCCCCGGGCGCTGGCAGACCGTCGCAACCGAGCATGAGGGCGAACAACTCGTCTTCAACGACATTCTGGTGGACCCTCATGGCCGCCTCTACGCCGGTACGCTCTATTGGGGCACCGGCGGCATGACCAAAACCGGCACCCTCTACCTTTTCGACACCGACGGCTCCGTTCGCATCGTGGCTGACCACATTCTGCTCGCCAACGGCCTGGGGCTGAGCCTCGATCATCGCACGCTCTATTTCGCCGACTCCGCCGCCCGGCAGATCCTCGCCTTCGATGTCGCACGCGACACCGGCCTGCTGTCCAACCGTCGCACGCTCGTCCGCGTCCCCGACGACGAGGGCATGCCCGACGGCCTCACCGTCGACGCCGCCGGCTTCATCTGGAGCGCTCAATGGTTCGGCGGCCAGATCGTTCGCTACGACCCGGAAGGCTGCGTCGAACGGCGAATCCCCATACCCGCCCAACAGGTCTCCAGCCTCACCTTCGCCGGCCCCGACCTGACCGACCTGTACGTCACCACCGCGGCTGACTACAGCCCGAGCCCGCTCGAACCCGCCGGTTTCGACCGCACCGCCTTCATGGGTGGCCCGCTCTACCGCATCCGCCTCGACATCGCCGGCCGCCCCGAATTCCTCGCCCGCTTCAGCAGCCCGCAGGCACCATAATGCGCCCCGGCCAAGGATTCGGAATGGCTTGGACTTGCCCTTCTTCCCCAACCCCCAGGTCCATTGGCCGAAAACACGGCTCGGCCTTCGAAGCTTCATCCGACATTCGGAATTCGTCCCGCCGCGCGGATCTTCGACATTCGTCATTTCCATCCGGGGCGACCTGACTTGTCAGCCCGTGCTCCACACCTGGCGGAGACTGCACGTCACCCGTATACTAAGGCCACAATTGACCGTCGTTGCTATCGAGGTGCCCCACGTCATGAGCGTTCGCGAAGCCAAAGTCGCCCGCGTCGTCGCCGCCATCGAACGGCGCGAGTCCGACCGCGTACCCGTCGGCGAGTTCTTCTGGACCAACTTCATCCGCCGGGCCAGACGCGAGCACCGCCTGCCCGACAACTTCGATCCCTACCGCCACTGGGACCTCGACATGATCGTGATCAATCCGAACATGGACCCGCACCTGACCGGCATCCGGGTGGTCGAGAAAACCGACGACCGCCAGGTGGTCAAGACCGGCTTCGGTGCGACCATCGAGGCCCGCGGCACCTGCCCCATGCCCATGTACCGCGAGTTCGAAACGACCACCTACGAACAGATGGCCGCCTTCCGCTTCGACGATCCGCGCGACGAGCGCCGCTACACTGCCCGCCTCGACGACCAGATCAACTCCGTCGGCGACGCAATCAACCTCAACCTGCCCCCCTACGTCGAACGGGTCAACGCCTATGCCGACGACTTCTGCGTCTTCGGAAGCGTCTGCGAACCGCACGAAATGCTCTGGCGCATCATCGGCACCGAAAACGCCCTGCTCAAGATCGCCGAGGAGCCCGCCAAGGTGGCGGCCTTCATCGAGAAGCTCGGCGATTTCCTCGTCGGCATCGTCGAGGCCCAGGTCGCCCTCGTCGGCCAGAAACTGACCGGCATGTACGTCTGGGGCGACATCGCCTACGTCAAAGGCATGTTCTTCTCCCCCGACTACTGGCGGAAGGCCTACAAGCCGCAACTCCAGCGGATATGCGACGCCATCCACGCCGCAGGCCTCAAGGCGATCTACCACGGCTGCGGAAACGCGTCCGCCGTCTACGACGACATGATCGAAGCCGGCATCGACGCGTATAACCCCATGGAAGCCAAGGCCGGCCTGAACGTCGTCGACCTCAAGCGCCGCTTCGGCCGGCGCTGGTCCTTCAACGGCAACATCGACGTCCGCGTCCTGGCCACCAACGACCGCGACAAAATCCGACGCGAAGTCCTCACCAAACTCAATGCCGCCAAAGGCGGAGGCTACAT
>JAPKGY010000296.1 GCA_026647385.1 Phycisphaerae bacterium
GAGCCGCGCACCGGCCTACGTGCTGGATAGTTACGATCCGGACCGGCTGGGCGGCAGCGGCACGGCCTTCAACTGGATGCTTGCGGCCGAGGCGCGTGCTCGGTTCGGCAGACCGATAGTGCTGGCGGGCGGCCTCGATCCCGACAACGTGGCGGACGCCATCGCGCAGGTGCGGCCCTTCGCAGTGGATGTCTCCAGCGGCGTGGAGGCGGAGCCCGGCCGCAAGGATCATGCGCTGCTGCGCGCCTTCATCCGTGCCGTGCGCCGCGCCGATAGAGCGTTATGAGATGAAATCCGCGCACCTCTGGTTGGCCGCCCTCGGCCTGGCGGCGGTCTCGCTCTATCTGCTCTTCCTGGCGCCAGGAGGCAGCAAGGACTCGCTGGGAGCGGGCGCCGTCTCCACCACGGCGACCATCGCCATGAAGGATACGCGGCCGGGCGAGGGCGGCGCGGCCGCCAACTACGTTACGCTGATCTTTGAAGACAGCATGCGCAAGAACCACCGGGTGGAGATACGGGTGATGAATGGCGGCCTCTTTAACAGCCTGGAGACCGGCAAGGAGACCCGCATCCTCTACCAGCCGGCCAACCCGGAACAAGTGGTCCTCTCAGCCGACGCCCGTGGCGGCGTGGCCTCGCCTACGCTTCGCTTCATTGCGGGGTCGCTGCTGCTTGCGGGCCTCTGCACGGGCTATTCGGCCTATCGAAGGACCAATCAGACGGCGGAGGCCCCGGCCGGCGCGGACGACGAGGCGCCGCGACCCCGCGGCAACCGCAAGGGCGGCCCGAAGGTAACCATCACGCGGCGATAGGTGCCGCCCTCTGGAGAGAATATGACCCACACGGTTTCACATCTGCCCGACGCCCGAGGCCACTTTGGACCCTTCGGGGGCAGATTCGTGCCGGAGACGCTGATCCCCGCGCTGGACGAACTTGAGGCGGAATACGCACGGACATGCCAGGACGAGGCGTTCCAGCGGGAGCTGCGCGAAACGCTGCGCGAGTATGTCGGCAGACCCACGCCGCTGACCCGCGCGGACCGATTGAGCGCGAGCCTCGGGGGACCATCCATCCTGCTGAAGCGCGAGGACCTCTGCCACACTGGCGCCCACAAGATCAACAACGCCCTGGGCCAGGTGCTGCTGGCGCGCCGGATGGGCAAGCAGCGCATCATCGCCGAGACCGGCGCGGGCCAGCACGGCGTGGCCACCGCCACGGCCTGCGCGCGCTTCGGTCTGGCGTGTGAAGTCTACATGGGCGAGGAGGACGTGCACCGGCAGGCCCTCAACGTCTACCGGATGAAGCTGCTGGGCGCCAGGGTCATCACCGTCCGCTCCGGCACCCGCACCCTCAAGGATGCCACCAGCGAGGCCATACGCGACTGGGTTACCAATGTGCGCACCACGCACTACGTCATCGGCTCGGTGGTCGGCCCGCATCCCTACCCGATGATCGTGCGCGACTTCCAGGCGATCATCGGCCGGGAGACGAGAGAGCAGGTGCTGGAGCGCACCGGCCGCCTGCCGAACGCCGTCATCGCCTGCGTGGGCTACCCGAGTCGGACGCACTACCCTCTCCCTGTTTATGCGGGCTTTTCGAGCGGGACGAGCCTGATACAAACAGAATCCAGGCCGACCCTCGGCATCGAATCGTAAGGTCGGTCAATCCTCGGACTGAACGATTCGCCATTGCCCCGTTTGGCTCCGTTCAAACACGATAAAGGCGCGGTTCCTGCGGGCCAGCTCGATCGCCTGGCCGTCGATGTGCAGAACGATCCGCTTGCGCTCCGCCAGCGGCAGGTGGCTGATGTGCAGGCGTAGCCGGCGCACGTTGCTCGTGTCGACCTGAATCTCGTTCTTCTCCGGAAACGAGCCGGTGCACGTCGCGGGGGTGTTGTCGTCGGCCAGTTGCACGATCTTGAGCCAACCCGGCTGCTCCTCCTGCGAATTCAGGACGTAGAGGCTCACCGGATAAGGAGGCTTCGAGTCATAAGTTGACGCGGGCCGACTGGCCGGCTGCGATGCCGGTTGGCTGGCCGGCTGACTGGCGGGCGGAACCGCCGTCGCCGGTTGGGAAGCCGCAACGCCCGCCGAAGGCGACACCGGCGCCGCCGGCGGCCTCTTGGTCTCCGCGCTCTGCTTGCAGGCCGTCAGAGATCCCGCGACCGCGACAGCCAGGACCCACCGCACCCGCCTCGACGCAACGATTCGACCACCGCTCGACCTTTGCATGGGACACCCTCACGCGATGATGGACCTTCTCTGCTTGGCGGCATCATAGCCCCACTCTTCCTTGGACGCATCGACCGGCCTCCGGTTGCGGGGGACCGGGCCTTTTGATACCGTTGGGGCGATACAGAACCTTACGGCGAAGGATCCATGCGGTTCGCGCGCATGTATTCCTGAGAGGTTCCTTTTGGGTTGTGGACCATAAAAGGGCGGTCCGCCTTGGACCAACGAGAGCCGCGGGCTTCCGGTCGCCCCGGCGACTCACCCCCCCCCGGCGACCCGCGCGAGGTACGACATGGGCGTCAATCCGAAGATCCGCAGCACGACCATCCTGGCGGTCCGCCGGGAAAGCCAGGTCGCCCTCGGCGGCGACGGGCAAGTCACCATCGGCAATACCGCCGTCAAGCACGACACCAACAAGATCCGGAGGCTCTGCGGCGGCAAGGTCCTGGTCGGCTTCGCCGGCAGCGCCACCGACGCCTTCGCCCTGCTTGAACGGTTCGAGGCCCGGCTCGACGAATACAAGGGCAACATCCGCCGGGCAGCCATCGAACTCGCCAAGGACTGGCGCACCGACCGCGTCCTCCGCCGCCTCGAATCCCTGCTGGCCGCCGTCGATCGCGAAACCTCGCTCATCATCAGCGGCAGCGGCGACGTCATCGAGCCCACCGACGGCGTCGTCGGCATCGGCTCGGGCGGCGCCTACGCCACCGCGGCCGCGAGGGCGCTCCTGCGACACACGGACCTGCCGGCTGAACGAATCGTCCGCGAATCCCTGGTCATCACCGCCGAGATCTGCATCTACACCAACGACCGCTTGACCGTCGAGACCCTGTCGTAACCATGAAAGACTTAACGCCCAAACAGATCGTCGAGGAATTGGACAGGTACATCATCGGCCAGGACGACGCCAAGCGCGCCGTGGCCGTGGCCGTCCGCAACCGCTGGCGCCGCCAGCAACTCCCGGAGGAACTCCGCGCCGACGTCGGCCCGAAGAACATCCTCATGATCGGCCCCACCGGCGTGGGCAAAACCGAGATCGCCCGCCGCCTCGCCAAACTGGTCAACGCGCCTTTCATCAAGGTCGAAGCCTCCAAGTACACCGAGGTCGGCTACCACGGGCGGGACGTCGAGAGCATGGTCCGCGATCTTCTCGACCTGGCCTTGCACATGGTTCGACAGGAGCAGGCCGAGGTCGTCCGCCAGGAGGCTGAACGCATCGCCGAGGAACGCCTTCTGGACACGCTGCTCCCTCCGCCGCCCAGGCCCGTCGACCCCGATCCCTACAAGGACGAAGCCCAGCAGCGCCAGCGCACCCGCGAAAAGTTCCGCCAGAGACTGCGCGAGGGCGAATTCGACGACCGCGAGGTCGAAATCATCGCCGAGGAGAAGGCCATGCCCGTGGGCATGATGGCCACCATCGGCGTCGATCAGCTCGATCCCGAAATCCAGAACTTCTTCGAGAAGATCATGCCCCAGCAGACGCGCAACCGCCGGCTGCCCCTGCGCGAGGCCCGCAAGGTGCTGTTTCAGCAGGCCTGCGATCAACTGATCGATCGTGAAAAGGTCGCGGAGATGGCCATCCGCCGCACGGAGAGCAGCGGCATCATTTTCATCGACGAGATCGACAAAATCGCCGGACCGCAGAGCGCCCATGGCCCGGACGTCAGCCGCCAGGGCGTCCAGCGCGACCTGCTTCCGATCGTCGAGGGTTCCACCGTCTCGACGCGCCAAGGCCCGGTGCGCACCGACCACATTCTTTTCATCGCAGCCGGCGCCTTCCACGCCAGCAAGCCTTCCGACCTCATGCCGGAACTCCAAGGCCGGTTCCCCATCCGCGTCGAACTCAGCGACCTGACCAAGGATGACTTCGTCCGCATCCTCACCCAGCCGCAAAACGCCCTGACCCGCCAACAGATCGCCCTGTTGGCCACCGAGGGCGTTCGGCTCGAGTTCACGCCGGACGCCGTCGAGGCGATCGCCGAGATCGCCTACCAGGTTAACCGCGGCACCCTGAACATCGGTGCCCGCCGTCTCTATACCGTCATGGAGAAAGTCCTCGAACAGATCTCTTTCGACGCGCCCGACCTGCAAGGCCGGACGATCACCATCGACGCCGACCAAGTGCGAAAACGCCTGGCCGACATCGCCGAAAAAGAGGACGTCAGCCGGTTCATCCTGTAGGCCGGCCGCGCGAGTCGAAACACGGCGACGGCCAAGTCCCCGCCGCGCGATCGTAACCTGCGGCCAACAACCCACGGGAAAATACCTGCCCTGCCCCACACCGCCCCGCCCCGCTCTGCGGGCGCCCTGAACGGGATGCCCCCTGTTGAAGCAATACCGCCGGGCGCGAGGAACAGCCGGGAAGTTGCCGATTTCCCGTGGGTTTCGCCCGTCGACAGGCCTAAATTCCCCCGGAGGCGAAATCCTGCCTCCGACGATCCCGCAACAGGGGGCTGCCGGGCATCTCCCTCAGCCAATCAGGAGAAAGGCGATGTTTTCCCCAGGAAGAGCGAACAAGCGGTCATCACTTTCCCGGCGACGACCCATCGAATTCTGTTGCAAGGCCACCGCCCGGCGAGCCCGTCGGCGCGGACGACCCACTGGTCATGCCTCGAACTTCTCGAAGGAGGTTAATCCATGAGCGCGAACACGAGAGCATCGGCCCGCCGCGCGCGGGCGACGCTGCCCGGCGCGGTTCTGGCCGCCCTGCTCGCCGCTGGCTCCGCGACCGCAGCGACCGCCACACTCGACACGCCGCTGTTGATGAACGCGGACACGACGTTCACCGTCACCGTGGAGATGACCCACAGCCTGGCCTGGCGAAGCACCGAAGTGCTGCTCAACGGCAATTCTCATTACTGCCACGGCGCCGCCCAGGGCCATCCGCCCTTCGGTCCGTACATGTCCGACCAGACGAACACACTGACCTTCAGCGTGCCCAGACCCGCCGACGGCTCGTACGTCGTCAGCGTGATCGCCTGGCGAACCGCTCAATGCGATCCCTCCCTGCCGGCGTTGGACGGCGCCCTAGCCACCCAAAAGCTCTACGTCACCTCCTGTACGCCGCCCGCCGACCAGAACGTTCT
>JAPKGY010000297.1 GCA_026647385.1 Phycisphaerae bacterium
GGTTTCAGCCTCCCGCCTTGCCCGACGGTCGGGCAGCTACGGCTTCGGTGCCGGTCGGCCAGGGCTCGTCGGAGAGTACGTGGACGCGCATGAGCAGCAGGGCGGCCTCGAGCTGGGGGTCGATCTCCGGCCAATCGTTCTTGTCCTCGCGCGGAGGCTGATCCTTGGTCTCCGCCTCGATGTCGGGATCGACGCCTTCCAGTTCCATCTTGTTCTGGCTTTCAGTGGAGCCCGGCTCATCCTCGCGATCGGAGGCCCGGGTTGCCAGGACGCGCTTGTAGTCTTCCTCGGTCATCGTTTGCTGATTGCGCCCTTTGACGATTTCCTGGCGCGTCCGCATGTTCATGACGTTGACCATTTCCTTGGGTACGAGGGGCAGGGCGACGTTCGGGTCCACGCCCCATGTTTCGGAGTCGTCGTCCCGGTGCAGGCATCGCCCATTCGGCAGGAAGTAGCGGGCGGTGGTCAGTTTCAGAAACGCCTGCCGGCCCATGGTGAGCGGGAGGACCTGCTGGACCGAGCCTTTGCCGAACGTTCGCTCGCCGAGGATCCAGGCTCGGTGATGCACCTGGAGCGCGCCCGCGACGATTTCCGAGGCGCTGGCGCTGGTGGAGTTGACTAGCACGATCAGTGGGATATCGGGGTAGTGGTCGCCGTCCGGTTCGACCGTGTACATCTGGACGTCCTTGCCGCGGCGGTCGCGGGTGGACACGATCTCCTTCTCGCCGCTGAGGAAGAGGTTCGTGACCTCGACGGCGGCTTTGAGGAGTCCGCCGGGGTTACCCCGCAGATCGAGGATGACGCCCTTGGCCTGCTGTTTCTCGATCAGGGTCTTTATGGCGTCGTCGATTTCCTGGGCGGTCTTGTCGGTGAAGTTCGTGACCCGGATGTAGCCGATCCGTGAGTCCGGATCGATCAGGAAGTCCCATTGGGTTCCATCGGGCAGGCGCTGGCAGCCTTTGACCGAATAGATGGTGATTTCGGCACGCACCAGTTTGAGGTCGAACGGTTCCGCCAGGCTGGGGCGTTTGATCGTCAACGTCACGGACGTTCCCGGCGGGCCGGTGATGGTCTGGACCGCCTTGGTGATCGTCATCGGAGCGGCGGGCTTGCCGTTGATGTGGGTGATCAGGTCGCCCGGCTGAACGCCCGCCTCGTACGCCGGCGTGTCCTCCAGAGGCGAGATGACCTTGATCGGCTCGCCGCGTCCCTTGCGGATCGAGATGCCCACGCCCGTGAAAACGCCCTGCGTGTGCTTGTTGAACTCCTCGGTGTCGGCCGGCCAGAGCATGTCGCTGAACTGATCGAGCGGTTTCAGCGTGCCGTGCACGAACTCCCGGATGAGCACCTCCTGCGGAAACAGGTCCGTTTCCTTGTTGATCTTCAGCGCGTCGTGGAAGATGTCCCGCATCGACATCCATGAAAGGTCGCTTTCCTTCCCGACGCGGTCCAGCAGAGTGCCGATCCGTTCGCGGAACTCCTCGACGACGTCCTGGTCCGACAGGTTCTTGAAGACTCGTGACAGCTTCGGCGTTTCGGTCATCAGGACCAGTTGTTTGAGTGCGGACTCCGCAAGCCTCCCGAAGGAAACCTCCTTGATGTAGTTCAGGTAGATCCGCTTGAAGGTTTCGACGGCCATGTCCGGCGTAATGTCGACGCAGGAACCTTCCCAGTCCGACGTCGGGGTGTAGCTCAACTCCAGCCGGATATGCTCCTGGCAGCGCTCGTACGCGTCGCGGTACTGGAGGTTTCGCGGAAAGATCTCCTCGAGCTGGACGTGGATGCGGGCGGCCTTGTACCACTTGCCGTCTTTCTCGTAGGCCTGGGCCTGCTTGATCGCGCCCTGGGCCACCTCGGTTACCCACGGTTCCTGGCGGAACCTCTCCTCGTCGTCGGCGCTGTCGAAAGCGAGCGCGCACTCGGCGATGGCCCGGATCCAATTACCGGCGGCCATGTCCTCCTTGACCCATTCCTTGTACTTCTGGTGGTCGGCGCGGCGGCGTTCGGCGCGCTCCGCCTGAAGCTTGTCGAACTCCCGGAGCCATTGGTCGACCTTCTCCAGTCGGCTATCCTTGACGCCGGCGGCAGACAGTTGGCGGATGAGGGCGGCGCCTTGGTCGAACGCACCCGCCTGGACGAGCGCCAGGCCTTCCCGCCACTGCTTCTGTTGATCCTGGGTCCCGGCCCACTGAGTAGAGGCGGCGGTTTCCGCCGCCCAGGCGGTTCTCGCGGCCCACGAGCCCATCCACCCTGTCATCGTCAGGGCGATCAACCACCGAATTGTCCCAGACCGCTGCATGGAAACTCCTTCAACGTTTTGTGAGGGCATCCCCGTTCCGACGGGCACAGCCGATTCATTCCGTGCCGACTGGCTTCACTCCGAAGGTGGACGACCATGGCCGGCCAGGGTGGGCCGGACAGAAGAGGCAGGCCAACTCCGTTTCGACCCCAGGCAATTATAACCATTTTTCGGCTAAAGGCTGCCCTGTCCGAAAACCGCGCCCGGTCAAATCGGCGGATCGCCCATCGCGGGCCCGGGCTGACCGATAAGCAGCTTCTTTTCGGGTGGGCCGTTGGCTTTCTTGGAGCTATAGTTGCCTGAGACCCCAGGCCTGCCTCAGGACGATCGAACGTCATGTGTAAAGCCTTAGCGCCGCGTGAGTTGCTGTCGTTCGGGAGTCGGTTGGGCGTGTCCCCGGTCCGGGACACGCCCCTACAGGTTGATCTGTGAGTTTCGAACCATCAACATGTGGGTTGTCTGGCGGCGGCGCTCGCGTCCTTGCAGTAGAGGGATTTTTCTGTTAACATCATACCCTGTTGGACGATAAGGAGGCCCCTGTTATGGGACGCCAGGGTTTTCCTTCCGGTGCGTCGCCGGACGCTTGTGGCGGCGGTCTGAGGCGAGTCGGCGGCCGGTGATCCAGACAGACCTGCGAAGGTGCGAAAAGGAATGGCAAGGACAGGAACATTGCGCTCCCGTAGCGAGGCCCGCAAAAAAGTGCCGGTATCCATCCGCAACTACCAGGCGGCCCTGAACTTCCTGAACTCGGCGACCAACTACGAGAAAATGACCCGGGTCGGGTACAACACCACGAACTTCAGCCTGGCCCGGATGAACCGGCTGCTGGCGGGCTTGGGCAATCCGCACAAGCTGTTCAAGAGCGTGCACATCGCCGGGACGAAGGGCAAGGGTTCAACGGCGACGATGCTCGCGTGCATGCTGACGAATTCGGGCTTGCGGACCGGGTTGTACACGTCGCCGCATCTGGTTGACGTTCGCGAGCGCGTTCAGCTCAACGGCGAGATGATTCCCCAGGCGGAGATGACCCGTCTGATGGGGAAGGTCGCGGCGGCGGCGCGAAAGATGGGGGGAGAATCGCCCACGTTTTTCGAGATCCTCACCGCTTTGACCTTCATGTACTACGCGGAGCAGGAAGTCGACGTCGCGGTGATCGAAGCGGGTCTGGGCGGCCGACTTGATTCGACCAACGTGCTGAAGCCTGAGGTCTGCGCCATCACGAGCATCAGTTTCGACCACATGGCCCAGCTCGGCAATACGCTCGAGAAGATCGCCACCGAGAAGGCGGGGATCATCAAGCCGGGCGTGCCGATTGTGAGTGCGCCGCAGGCCAAGGACGTCCGCAAGGTGCTGACCCAGGTGGCGGAGGAGGTCAAGGCCCCGCTGTTTTTCACCGGCAAGGAGATCGAGTTCAGCTTCCGGTTCGAGTCCTCGCGGGCGGCCGGTCCGCAGACCCGAGTGAGCCTGACCGCGGGCAAGAGCCGGTACGAGCATCTGGCGGTTCCGCTTCCGGGAGACCACCAGGCGATCAACTGCGGCGTGGCCCTGAGCCTCATGGCGATTCTCAAGGAGCGCGGCGTCGAGATCGACGATCAACTTGCGATCCAGGGTCTGGCCAAGACGTATCTGCCCGGGCGGATGGAGGTGATCCACGAGAATCCGCGGATCATGATCGACGGCGCGCACAACGCCGCGAGCGTGGAAGCGCTGATGCGGGCGATTGGGCAGAACGTCACCTATGACTCGATGGTGGTCATCTTCGGGTGCCGTACGGACAAGGATATTCCGGGTATGCTCGAGCACATCCGGCTCGGGGCCGACAAAGTGATTTTCACGAACACCGGCTCGATGCGGTCGGCTGATCCGGCGGAGCTGGCGGCCGAGTACGTCGAGCGCACCGGCAAGATGGCCCAGGTCGCCCAGACGCTCGATGAGGCGTTGGACATCGCCGAGCGGGCGGTGACGCGGGAAGATCTGATCTGCGTGGCGGGCTCGTTCCATCTGGCCGGCCAGGCGAAGATCCTGGTCGAGCAGCGGTACAAGGATGATGCCCGGACGGCCGTCGCCTGACCCGAGGCCTTGTAGTTCCAATTGTTGGCACATGGCCCACCCACCGCGGGTGGGCTTTTTTGTTAATCCAGATCCGGTCTTCCCGCGTCAACGAGCCGCGCCGGATGATCGACGATCCCGTTCCGGCCTGCGAACACCGGGGTAAATAGAGGGCTGGAGTCGTCGGGAGATTACCCCCATTCCTGAAAGGGTATTGCTCGTAGCGCCGGGAACTCTTGCGGCTGTGCCGATTCGTACATTCGGATTGGCGCAAAGAACCTATGCTGTCACCACGATTCGCAGCGCCCGATTCCGGACAGTCGTTGGGGTAGTTGTTCGCGCGGGGGGGACTTCCACTCGGCGGAAAAGATCCGGTTGTCTTTTGAATGGTTGACACCTAAACCTGTAGCAGCGTTTGCGTGGTTTGCAGTTGAGTCGATCAGGTAGAGCCGCGCCGTCTGGATGTGCTTGTTCGGCAAGACAGAGTCGTCCCTGCCGGCCTCCCGTCTTCTCGCACACTTACGGTCACGGCGCTGACACGTACAGCATTCTCCCAGCAGGAGCCGCTGGCGTGAAAAGGAGTGCTCGGGTTGTCGGTTTGCTGGTCCTCGGGTGTACGGCATTTCAGAACGGCGACGACGGTATCGTGACCGGCGGCGGCTCAAGCGTGACGAACTGCACCACCGGGTCCGACGGCGGCGATGGCATCGAGGTTAACTTTAGTGCCCTCGTCAGCGGCAATGTGTGTCACAATAATTACCAGCCGAGCGAGTCGAGTATTCACACGATCGGCGCCGGCAACCGGATCCCGGTCCCTCGATCATGACCTGGACGTCGTGCTCCCACGCGATCTCTGTGAGCTCGCCGAGGGTGGCGAGCTCGGCCAGCTGGGCCTCGTCGTTCGCGTCCGCCTGCGAGCCGGGTCGGAGACCGTCGCCGAGAGAGAACGCGA
>JAPKGY010000298.1 GCA_026647385.1 Phycisphaerae bacterium
AGCGCCGGGCTCGGCGGCGGCCAGCGGCGGGTCCGAGGCTGTGGTGTCATGGATAACGGTGCCGAGGGTCATCTCGATCAGGCTGAACCCCGGCCGTCGGGTGCATCCCCAATGACGGCCCCACGAACGCATCCGCATGAGACCCTCGCCTCGACCGCCTGCTCGCGGTCCATCTGAAACGAGGCGGCAGCGTCATGTGAGGACATGCCGCTGCCGCCGACGATTTCACGATTCAGATCGGGTACGAGCCCGGGCCGGCTCAGTAGGTGTTATAGGCGGTTTCCAGCTCATCCTTCTCGGTATCGGCGCAGTTGGCGATGATCTCGCCGGTTTTGGTCGAGAAGACCCAGCCGGTTGTTCCGCCGGGGGTGGGTGCGGCGTCGCCCACGGTGACCTCCGAGCTGCCCTTGTTGGCTCCGACGGGCAGCGGTGGAATTCGTTTTCTCAGGTACGGTCCGTAGATGTGCGTGGCGTCCTTCGTTTCGGACACGCCGCCGCTGGAATCGGTGTAGAAGAGGAGCTGGTTCTTGAACGCGTCAGCCGTTCCGGCCGTTCCGTACGTACCGCCGGCCGCCGCCGTACCCGGGAACGTTCCGCCATGTTCCGAGGCGTACAGCTCGATCGCGCTGCGCAGAACCGCCAGGTTCGACCTCAGGGCCGAGTCCCCCGCGCCCCTCGCGCCGCGGCTGACGCGCGGGATCGCGATCGCGGCGATGATGCCGATGATCACGATGACAATGACCAGTTCCACAAGGCTGAAGCCCGGACGTCTCCGATTGAAAACCGTCCACATGTTTTTGACCTCCGACTTTTCCGTCTGGTTTTACACCGCCCGTGGAACGCGAATCTCCGGCGAAACCCCCCACGGACTACGTTTCCGTCATCGGCTCGGACGAGGTGGGCCTTAACAACTTTGGGGTGCATCCGCGGGACAAATGTCGGCTTTCGCAGCCTTATTGTCCCGGCGGGTTTTCCGGACCTTTCGCGGCGGGTCGTTTTTTCGGACCTTGTCCGTCGACGTTCATTTCCAGCGTGACCTCGACATCCTGATGCCGAAACACCGCACGGAAGGGATGGACCGCCGAGAGGCAAAAACCATCAATACACTGTCCCGGTCGGATCAAGGCGCGGTCCACGACGGCGACCATCTCCGACCCGTCCCGATACGTGGCTTCGAGGCGATGAGTACTCCGAAATACTTCAGCCGGGTCGGTATCCGGGTCTCCGTTCTCTCCGACGAACGAGCGGCCGGCCGGCCCGCGTGCCGGCCCCGGTTGGGCGAACAGGTCGCGCACGTCGGGCACTTCCGGCAGTGCTCGGAGTGCGTTGATGACCGGGTTATCGCGATCGGCCGCGGCTTTCTCTCCGGTTTTCGAGGTGGAAGCAGCCGGAGCGCTTTTCGAAACAGCGGGCCGCTGGCTCGGGCGGCTTCCGGCCGCGGCCGCAGGCTCCGGCCCGGGAGCGAGCAGCCGGTCAACGCCGAAGGCGACCACCGCCAAGGCCACCACCGTCCCGTAGGCTTTCTTCTTACGGCTCGACAGCATGCGACACCTTCATGGGCTCGGTTCCGGCGGAGGGCTTGACCCGCAGTCGCAACGACCATTCAAGACGGCAGCCGGCGTGCGCGGACTCGCCCTTGACGATGCTGAAGTGGGTCACGTCCACGTAGTCCAGTTGCTGCTCGATGCCGCGAAGCAACCGGTGGAAGCTCAGGAATGGGCCCCGGCCGGTGAAACTGACGTAAACGTCCGTATGATCGTCGCGTTCCAGTTGTGGCGACGGCGTAAGCGAGTCGATCGTCACGCCGCTGGCTGACGCCAGTGAGGTTACATGGGTCATGTAGCGCTCGAGCTGACGGATGCCGGGCAGGCCGCCCCCCTGATCCTTCAGGCGACTCGCGTCGGATTCCATCCGCTGGACGATCTGCTGGCGGTTTGACTGGATCTCCGTCAGTTCGCGCTGGATGCGGGCGCACTCCTGCCGGGCGGTCGCCAGACCCTTCGACTCACGCAGCGGGCCCCGCACGATCAGCATCGCGCCGATCCCCACGATGATCGCGAGGATGGATGCCCCGACGGCATCGGTCGCACCAAGCTGGATCCTTCCGGTCTTCAAGCCTTTGCCCTACCATTCACACATGAGCGTGAAGCCGATCGCTTCTTTTCCGGTCACATTGTCTCGTCGCGCCTGCTCCAGGTGGACGGACCGGAACATCTTCGTGGCGTTCATCTGCTCGAGCAGACTGAGCAGGTCCCGGTGTTCGGCCGCCGCCCCGGAGATACGGATAATCCGCACGCCCGCGTCGCTTTCGTTGTTGTTGACCCCATGCGCTGCGGCGACGCCGGTGAAGCGGGTCGGCTCCGTCTTGATTTCCGTCAGGACGACCTGCGACGGCACGATCAGGCCGAGGGTGCCGAACCATCGACTCCACAGGTGCTTCTCGCGGAGTCGTTCGGCCGTTCGGAGTTCGCGGTGGATCGCCTCGCTTTTCGCGAGCAGAGCGTCGCGTTCGCTTTTCTCCTGTTTGAGCGACTTGGCCAGATGCGCGGCTCGGGTTCGGGCATTTCGGGCCTCGTGGGCCTTCATGTCCAGAACGAAGAAGCCGCCGGCCTGGATGACGCTCGCCACCAGGCAAACGATGATCCACATCCGGCGTCGTTGCCGCTGAAGGCGGTGTCGTTGCAGCGCGATGGGCAGCAGATTGACCCGCGGGGTCATGGCGTCACCTCCGCCAGAGCCATTCCGACGCAGCCGGCCATCACGGAGAAAACCTCCGGGTGAGCCAGCGCGTGGGTGGGCGGCAGGCTCAGCACTCCGCTCGGCGAAGCGAGCGTCACCGGAATACCCAGTTCCCGCGCGATCCACTCCGGCAATCCTGGCATACGGGCGCCCCCGCCCACCAGCACGAGCGAGCCGGCTTGGCGACGCGGGTACTGCTCCATCACGAAACTGAACGCCCGCTCGATGTCGGCCAACATCTCACCGAGCGAGGTCTTCAACAGCGACAATAGAACACCGGGCATCGCGTCCTGGTCCGGCCGATCTATAGCCCCCATCAATGTGCGGCACCCCGCGCCGTCGGCGCTGACGCCGCATTTTCGCTTGTAGTATTCCGCGACCCTGGAGTCGGTGCGCAGTCCCGTGGCGATCAGTTCAGTCCAGGCCTTGCCGCTGCCGCGGACCTGGCGGGCGAAGACCGGGACGGACTCGACGGCTGCATACAGGCGATGGGCCGAAAAGCCCAGATCGAGTACCCCCCAGATCTCCCCTTGGCTGTTCTGGGCGGAGGACCGGCATGCGCGGATGACGGCGGGAGCGGCGGGTTCGACCCACTCGCATTCGCAGGGATCGGCGCCGAGCGATTCGAGGGCGGCGGACACGGCGGTGCGCGACGCCGCGACGGCCATGGCGTTCGCTCCCCCGCCCATTGGCGCGGGCAACGGCCAGGCTCCGAGTTCGGCATCCTCGATCGGACGGCTGAGCTGTCGGCCCACTTCCCAGCGGATCGCCTGGACCAGAACGCTCGGGTCCTGCTTCCACACTGCCTCGGGAACGGTGAGGAGGCAGTATTCAACCTCGGACGACCCCATCAACAGCCCGGCGCGGCGGGAATCGAACTGATCCAGGCCGGCCGTCGATGACAGGCTCGGTGTGCGCTTCGTCACCGTCGACTCGCTTGGAGCATCCTCGGGTCCGGACAGCGGCTGTTCGAGGTTGAGCCAGTGGACGACCCGGACCCCGTCGCGGCTCCGGGTGAGTTGGATCGCGCGCAAGGAAGACGACCCGCGGTCGACGGCCACAAGAGATCTTCCGGTTCGACGGAGCCTCATCCCTTACCCTCCCCCCGTCAGAGTCGCGACGTCGAACATGGGCATGAACAGGGAGATGGCCACGAAACCCACGACCGCGCCCATCGCGATCAGAATGACCGGCTCGATGATCCGTGAAAGCGACCCGATGATTTGATTGTTTTCGGATTCGAGGGCTTCGGCGACGAAAAGCAGGGACGCCCCGAGCCGACCGCTTTCCTCGCCGGTCATGATCGCGGCGGCCAGCGTCGACATGACCAGGGGCGATTCCTGAAGGGCCTCGCCGACCCGCCGGCCTTCGGTGACGGCCTGTTCCACGTGGTCGATCAATTGGTGGAAGGCCGTGCTTCGCGTCGCTCCCCGGGCCAGCTTCAACGCCTCCATGAGTCCGACGTTGTTGGCGATCAGCACGCCCCAGACGCGGAAGAGCTTGGCGAGAATCACGCGCCGGATCAGGCTGCCGGCAATCGGGATGTTTGTGAACGTGGCGGTCCACCATTTTCGGCCGGCCTCGCTCCGGAAGAACACCACGATGGATACGACCGTCCCGACGAGAAGCCCCAGCAGCGGCAGCCAATGCGCGGTGACGAAGTCGGCCATGTTCATCATGAATTGCGTCGAGGCCGGCAGCTCCGCGTCGAGCGTGCTGAACAGATCGCGAAAGCGCGGCAGGACGAAGCCGAACATGCCCGCCATGACCCCGCAGCACATGAATATCAGCAGGATCGGGTAGATCATTGCTCCGACGATTTTCTGGCGCACTTCCTGGCGATGGTGCACGTAGGTGGCAATCTGATCGAACGCCTCGGCCATGCGCCCGGTCGACTCGCCCGAAGCCGTCAGGCTGCGATAGACGCCGTCGAACACGCCGGGATACTCGCCCATGGCGGCGCTCAACGGAACGCCGTCCTCCACGCGCCCGCGCAGGACGCGGAGCAGATTGCGCATGGCATCGCTTCGCGCCTGGGCTTCGAGCGCGTTCAATGCCGTGACGATCCGCGCACCGCTGCTCAGCAGCATGGAGATTTGCTGCGTCACGTACACGAGTTCCTTCCAGCGGACCGATTGCCTGCGTCTTGGCAACAGGGAGCCGCGTTCGGTCCGCTGTGCGGGCGCCTCGCCGGCCCCTTCGGTGAGTCGCGTCACCAGAAGGCCCTTTGCCCGCAACATGCGCGCGGCATCATCCTGCGTGGCCGCCTGGATCACGTCCGTCACGGATCGTCCGGAAGCGTCGATGGCCTGGTAAGCGAACGTCATCGCCGCTCACCTCCGCTTCCCGCACCCGCGCCGGCCAACGCCGGTTCTCCCGCGGGCCCCGGCGCGTTCGCGGCGATCGGCGAGGGCTCGGCGCGCTTTTCGGCCCGGATCTCCTCCTGGGTGTCGCTGTGCGTCACCCGGAGAACTTCCTCCAGCGTGCTCCTGCCGGTTTCGACGAGATAGAGCCCCTCTTCGCGCAGCGAACGCCAACCGTGGGCCCGCAGATAGCGTT
>JAPKGY010000299.1 GCA_026647385.1 Phycisphaerae bacterium
GCCCACTTGCTGACCCAATCCGAGCCGGTGCTTTGGCCTGAGCTGCGGGGGGGGTCCTGGGCTTCTTCCTGGCGGGCTTCTTGCAGCAATCGGTGAAGTGGATGACCCTGCCCATTTTGGGCTACGCTCTGCTTGTGGGCGTGTTGTTCACGGCGGAAGGCCTGGTGATGCGGATCCCAAAAGCGATCCGGGAACGCCGGGAGCAGATCCAGAGCCTGGCGGAGGGCGTGGTCCGGCGTGTGCCCAAGCCGTCCTGGCTGATGCGGGTGGTAGGGCTGATCGCGCGGGTGCTGGCGGTTTGGCCGGTGCGTCGGCCCGCGCTGGCGGGTGAGTTGGCCGGCGGTGGGCGAGAGGTTCAGCCGGTGATCAATCCGGGTCGGCCCGTTGCGGCGGCGGCCGCCTGCGAACGCAAGTCCAACGCTCAAGCCGAGAGCGCATCGGACGGCGAGGGTGCGTCCGCGACGGCGGTGGTGGACGAGGAGGAGGCCTCCGTCGATCGAAAGTCGCTGGCATCCTGGGAGGATGACGACCAGGACGAGCCGGACGAGGAGGAATACGACGAGTTCGACGACGAGGACGAGTATGAGGACGAAGACGAAGACGAACTCGACGAAGAGGATGAGGAGGAAGAGGACGAGGAGGCGGAGGGCGCCGCGGGCGCGGGTGGGGATCTCGCGGAGGGCGGGACGAGGCCTCCGCCGGAGATGATCGTCAAATTCGCCCAGCCGCCCAAGCCGGTCGAGTTGGCCGCCCCGATTCCCCCGAAACCTTATCCCACGGAGCTGGCTGGGTGGGAGTTCCCGCCGATCCATCTGCTCGAGGAGCCGGAGTATACGTTCAATTCGCAGCAGGAAGCCCTGGTGCGGGAGAAGGCCAGGACGCTGGAACAGACGCTCAGCGATTACAAGATCGAGGGCAATGTCGTCGAGATCGATACCGGGCCGGTCATCACGATGTTCGAGGTGCAGGTGGCGCCGGGGGTGAAGGTCAGCCAGGTTTCGTCGCTGGCCAACGACATCGCCCGGGCGCTGAAGGCGCCGTGCGTGCGGGTGGTGGCGCCGATTCCGGGCAAGAACACGATCGGCATCGAGGTGCCGAACCTCGACAAGGAGAAGGTGCGGATCAAGGAACTGATGACGCTGTCGGCCAGTTCGGTGCCGGGGATGTCCCTGCCGCTGTTCCTGGGCAAGGATGCCAACGGCAACGCGCTGGTGATGGATCTGACGAAGGCCCCGCACATGCTGATCGCGGGCACGACCGGGTCGGGCAAGAGCGTGTGCATCAATTCGATCATCGTGTCGTTGCTGATGACCCAAAGACCGGACCTGGTGAAGCTGATCCTGGTCGACCCGAAGATGGTGGAGATGACCTCGTTCCGGGATGTTCCGCACCTGATGTGCCCGATCGTGAACGAGATGGAGCGGGCGGAGAAGATCCTTGAATGGGCGACGGTCAAGATGGACGAGCGATACGCGCTGCTGGCCGAGGCCGGCGTGCGCAACATCGCGGCCTACAACCGCCTGTCCAAGGAGGACAAGCGCGAGCGGTTCCAGCCTTCGACGCCGGAGGAGGAGGCCCAGATCCCGCAGCACCTTCCGTACATCGTCATCCTCATCGACGAGCTGGCGGACATGATGATGATGTCCGCCAAGGAGGTCGAGCTTCACCTGTCGCGTCTGGCCCAAAAGAGCCGGGCGGTCGGGATCCACATCATCGTGGCGACTCAAAGACCGGAGGCGAAGATCGTCACCGGTCTGATCAAGAGCAACCTGCCTTGCCGGATCGCGTTCCGGGTGGCTTCGCGGATGGATTCGCGCATCGTGCTGGACCAGAACGGGGCGGAGGTGCTGATGGGGCAGGGCGACATGCTCTACCTGCCGCCGGGCTCGTCCAAGCTCGTGCGCGCCCAGGGCACCTATATCGAGGATGCCGAACTCAAGTCGGTGATCGGGTTCCTGCGGGAGCGCGGCAAGCCGGAGTTTCATCCGGAACTCATGCAGCTTCGGAGCCAGGACTTCTCGACCGACGGCCCGCGGGACGATCTGTTCGACAAAGCCGTGGAGATCGTCCTGGAGACCAAGCGCGGCAGCGTGAGTCTGCTTCAGCGGCGGCTGACGATCGGCTACTCGCGCGCGAGCCGGATAATCGAGGAAATGGCGGCGGCCGGCATCGTCGGCGAGTACAAGGGCAGCCAGGCCCGCGAGGTGGCCATCACCCGCGAGCAGTGGGAGGCGATGAAGCAGGCAGAGGCGGAACGCATCCGCCAGGCGGCCCTGGCCGGCGACCCGGTCGAGGACGACCTGTTCGACGATGACATCGGGTAGGGGAATGATATAATCAGGAGGGTGAAAGTGAGGTGGGTGTCTTGAGCCGGAACGTGGAAGCCATTTACGAGGGGGGCGTCTTCCGCCCCCTGACGGCGGTTTCCGAGGTGCCTGAAGGCACGCGGGTGCTCCTGACCGTGCGGAAACCCTTGGACAAGGATGCCCTGAGGAAGGTGGCGGGCTCCGTGTCCGCCGAGGATGCCGAAGAAATGATGCGCGCGATCCGGGAGGGGCGTCGTGTCGAAGGCGATTGGTGATCTGGCCGTCGATACAAACGGCGCGATCGCATACCTCCAGGGCCATCCACAGGTGGTGTCTTGGATCGAGGCGGCCGACGCCCTGTTCTTGCCTGTCATCTGCTACGGCGAACTCCGATACGGCGCTCTGCACAGTATGAAAGCAAGCGATAACCTGGCCAAACTGGAGGCTTTCGTCGATCTCTGCGCGCTTCTCGACGTGACTCGCGGAGTAACCGTGCGTTACGCCGAAGTCCGACAATCCCTCGCCCAGAGGGGGACCCCGATTCCGGGGGCCGACCTCTGGATCGCCGCGACATGCTTGGAGCACGGCTTGGCAATTCTTTCGGAAGACACTCATTTCGATCGGGTTTCCGGTCTGATGCGTTTCGATTGGGCCCGGTCGCCGACTTAACGAGGTGCTGGTCCCTTAATGCCCGCCAGGGTCGTCGGGTAACTCGTTTGGAAGAGGCGAGTACAAGAGCAGCCAGGCCCGCGAGGTGGCCATCACCCGCGAGCAGTGGGAGGCGATGAAGCAGGCGGAGGCGGAACGCATCCGCCAGGCGGCCCTGGCCGGCGACCCGGTCGAGGACGACCTGTTCGACGATGACATCGGGTAGGGGGACGATAGAATACAAGGCGGAGCGCCTTCTTGTGGTCCCCAGCCGAGATGGCACCTTCCGCGACAACAGGGGCGCAAATCGCATCGATCCTCGGCTGTAAGGCCCAAACCACCGCGCCGCGTCTCGACTCCACCTCATTATTCTCATTGTTGAACAAAAGAGCTGGCCGCACCACACGAAACGCTCTCACCGAAAGCGCCATAGCGCGGGACAGAACGGCAACAACACGCCCGGCGGCCGGCTGAAAATCGGTCGGTCGGTTTGAGTCTTTTCGGGGAGCGCCCGGCCGGCGGACGGGTCGGGGTCTCATGCCGTCGCTCGGTTTCGGTCGGGAAGCCGTCCCCCACAGGACACGCGGATCAGGCGAAAACGCTCGGGAAGAAGCTCAGCATGCCTTATAGATGGCATGTAAACCGTGAAATCGGTCAGCGAGGCCATTGACCGGCGGTGCAGAGCCCGGCATGGTGCGTGGGTGGTGACGTAAACGGTTCCCGGGGGCCTTCCATGGATCCGAAGGGCTTGGTTGGAGTCACGGCTCGTTGCGGATGCCCAGGGCGAACCAGGGGACCGGTCCGAGGAGTCGATCATGCAGGTGGGAGAGTTCAGATGGGAATTGTTCCGAAAGGCCGGTCTTTATCGAATGCATGGCAGCCAACCGCGGCGGAGCGCTGAGGGATTCACACTGGTCGAGCTTCTGCTCGTAGTCACGATCATCGGCGTACTGGCAGCCTTGGTCGTGCCCCGGTTTGTCGGTCGATCCCAGCAAGCGCGGGAGACCGCGGCTCAGCAAGAGATCGTCGGGACGCTCGGCGTGTCTCTGGACCTGTTCGAGCAGGACATGGGTCGGTATCCCACCACGGAGGAAGGGCTCGAGGCTCTGATTCGCCCGCCCGGTCAGGGGGATGCCGGCACCTGGCACGGCCCCTATCTCAAGAGTGCGACCATTCCACGGGATCCGTGGAACCTGGAGTATCGCTACACATATCCCAGTCAACTGACGGAAATGGCGAGTTTGTATGACGTGGTCTCCGCGGGCCCGGATGGGCAGTTCGGCAGCGATGACGACATCACGAACCACAGCGCCAGTCAGAGAAACAGTCGCGAAACGACCTCGAGGCTTCAGTCTCGTTGAGCTGCTGGTGGTCCTGGCCATCGTAGCGGTGCTGGCCGGTCTGTTGGCGCCCAACGTGGGCGGGAGTCTGAAAGGTGCGCGGGTGCGGGAAGCAGCACTGACGCTGGCCGAGCACGTTCGCTATGCCCGGATGCTGGCGGTGGAAAAAGGACAGCCCGTATGTCTGGCGATCGACCGCACGAAGCCGGGGTATCAGGTGAGAACGATGGAGGGCGCCTCGGATCGGGCTGGCGGCGGATCGCAGGCGGCCGTGACGCCGGCCGTGAGCCTCACGGAGGGCGTGAAGTTCGAGCGTGTGGATGCGAGTGAATCGGCGGACGGCGAACAGGATGTGCTGTGGTTCGATCCGCTGGGGGCATGGTCGACGGGAAGGATTCGACTCAGCGACGGGAATCGGCGGTTCGAGGTTCGCCTGGGGCGTTCCCTGGGCGTGATTGAGGTCGTGGACTTGGACAATGACTCTGAACAACAGCACCGCGCGGAAGAGGCAGCGCTTCTGGCTGCCCCGCTCGCCCCGGGGACGTAGGGCCTTCACGGTGGTTGAGGTGCTCGTGGCGATGACGGTGTCCGCGCTCGGAGCGGTTGCGGTGCTGGGGGCACTGCGGTCGGCCAATGACGCCGGGGATCGGATCCGGGACGAGGAGGCGGCGTGCTGGGTGGCGGAGCGACGGCTGGTCGCACTGTTGACGGCGCCGGGAGAGACGCTGAGTCCGCGCGAGGCATGGAGGGCAAGTTTGCCTGGGAGGAGCAGGTGCAGGCAACCCAAGTGTCGGGCTTGTTGCGAGTGCGAGTATCGGTCACATGGCAATTCCGCGGCCGACCGATGGTGTTCGAACTTGTGTCCATGCGCCGAGCGCAGCGATCCGGGAGGCAGCGGTGAGATTCATTCCAAATCCATATGCTCGCGCGCGATCGTGTGATGTCAGGGAATCGCGTGAGATTCGCGAATCGTGCAGCACCCAAGAGCCGCGAGCTTCCCT